>NZ_JBXWQW010000020.1:0-86353 GCF_059612585.1 Ruegeria sp. YKSF57
GTTTTCGACAATGGCCGCCACGCCCCTGGCATTGGGATGGATGCCGTCGGGCTGCATCATCTGTTGGACTGCCGCCGGATCGTCCGATCCCAGCCCCGCAAAGAAATTCCCGGCCAGCAAGGTGTCATGTTGCCGGGCCAGATCGGGATAGATTGCATCGAACGCGGCCTTGTACTCGGGCCCGTAATTGCCCGGTGCTTCCATCCCGATCAGCAACACCTCAACCTCGGCGCTGTTCGCAACCGTCAGGACATGATCCAGATTGGCCCGCGCCTCGGCCGGATCAATCCCGCGCAACAGGTCATTACCCCCCAACACCACGATCATAGCGTCCACATCGGGCGTCAGTGTCCATTCGACCCGCGCCGCCCCACCCGCCGTGGTGTCGCCGGACACGCCGGCGTTGATCAGACGCACATCCGCCCCGTTCCCGGCCAGCCATTCGCGCATCTGCGGCACGAAACCCTCCTGCTCGATCAGGCCGAAACCCTGCGTCAGGGAATCCCCCAGCGCCGCAATAACCACCTGTTCGGCACAGGCGGGCGCGCAGATTGCAACCAGCAGGCCAGCGGTTAAACTCTTGCGCATGAACGATTTGGCTCCATATCCAGTCAGGTACCCAACTCACAGGACCCGCCGATGACCGACCCCGTGCTTATTCTCAAAGATGCCTCTTTGTCGCTGGAAAGCAATGCCGGGCGTGTCGATATCCTGCACGACGTTTCGCTGAGTGTTGAGCGCGGCGAAACGCTTGGCCTTGTCGGTCCTTCGGGTTCGGGCAAGTCATCGCTGCTGATGCTGATGGGCGGGCTGGAACAGGCCACGCACGGGTCCATCACCGCCCTGGGGCAAGACCTGACCCGGCTGGACGAGGACGCGCTTGCCCGTTTCCGCCGCGACAACATGGGGGTGGTGTTCCAGAACTTCCACCTCATCCCCACCATGACCGCGCTGGAAAACGTCGCCACGCCGCTGGAACTGGCAGGCCACCGCGACGCCTTTTCCCGCGCCGAGGCCGAGCTGGACACCGTTGGCCTTTCGCACCGGCTCGACCACTACCCCGCGCAACTGTCGGGCGGCGAGCAACAGCGCGTCGCGCTGGCCCGCGCTTCGGCCCCGCGCCCGCAGATCCTTCTGGCGGACGAACCCACCGGTAATCTGGACGAGGCCAACGGCCACGCCATCATCGACCTGCTGTTCGGCCTGCGCGACCGGCATGGGGCGACACTGGTGCTGGTGACCCACAGCCACGAACTTGCGCGCCGCTGCGACCGGGTGGTCCGGCTGCGCGATGGCCGCGTCGATACCGAAACCCGCCGCGAGGCCGCCGAATGAGCCTGCGCCAAGCCGCCCGCATCGCCCGGCGCGAACTGCGCGGCGGATTGCAGGGGTTCCGCGTCTTCCTCGCCTGCCTCGCCCTTGGTGTTGCCGCCATCGCCGCCGTCGGTTCCGTGCGCTCTGCCATCGAGGCCGGGCTGGCCCGCGAAGGCGCCGCACTGCTTGGCGGCGATGCCGAGCTTGAATTCACCTATCGGTTCGCCAGTGAAGACGAGCGCGCCTGGATGACCGGCAAGGCCGATACCCTGTCCGAGGTCGTCGATTTTCGCTCGATGGCGGTGGTCGACCGGGCAGAGGAAACCGACCGGGCGCTGACACAGGTCAAGGCCGTCGACGGGGTGTATCCGCTGGTCGGCACTGCCCGCCTGTCCCCCGACATACCCCTGCCGCAGGCGCTGGCGGGCCGCGACGGGCTGCCCGGCGCGGTCATGCAGCGTGTGCTGATCGACCGTCTGGGCCTGCAGCCGGGCGACACTTTCCGGCTTGGCACGCAGGACTTTGTCCTGATGGCCGCCCTTGTCCACGAACCCGACGGCGCGGCAGACGGGTTCGCTCTTGGCCCGCGCACCCTGGTGCTGACCGACAGTCTTGCCAATTCGGGCCTGTTGCAGCCGGGTACGCTGTTCTCCACCAAATACCGGCTTGACCTGCCCCCCGGCGCTGACCTTGCCGCGACCGCTCGCGAAGCGAAACGCACATTCCGGAACGCCGGCCTGCGCTGGACCGATGCCCGCAACGGCGCCCCCGGCATTGCCGAGTTCGTGTCGCGCCTCGGCGCATTCCTGATCCTCGTGGGCCTGTCCGGCCTTGCGGTCGGCGGTGTTGGTGTTTCTGCCGCCGTCCGCGCCTATCTGACCGGAAAGACCGGCACCATCGCCACCCTGCGCACTCTGGGGGCGGACCGCACCACCATCTTCCAAACCTATTTCCTGCAGATCGGCGCGCTGTCGATCCTCGGCATCCTGATCGGCCTTCTTCTGGGCGGTCTTGCCCCCGTCCTGCTGGCCCCGCTGCTGCAAGCGCAATTGCCGGTACCGGCGGTGTTTTCGCTCTATCCCGAACCGCTGTTCGAAGCCGCGCTTTATGGCCTCATCACCGCCTTCATCTTCACCCTCTGGCCATTGGCCCGCACCGAAGACATCCGGGCCGCCGCCCTGTTCCGCGACGCCCTGTCGGCATCGCGCGCCCTTCCGCGCGTCCGCTACGTGCTGGCGACCGCCCTTGCCCTGGCGCTGCTGGTCGGGCTGGCCGCATCCTTCAACGGCTCGCCCCGCCTCACGCTCTGGACAGCCGCGGGTCTCACCGGTGCCCTGATCCTGCTGGCGGCCTCGGCCTATGGCATCCGCGCCCTCGCCCGCCTCACCCTGCCGGGCGCACGGGGGCGTCCTGCTCTTCGCTGGGCGCTCGCCGCCATTTCCGGCCCACGCGAAGGGGCTGCATCGGTCGTCCTGTCGCTGGGCCTTGGCCTGTCGGTCCTTGCGGCAGTCGGCCAGATCGACGGCAACCTGCGCAGCGCGATCTCGGGCAATCTGCCCGATGTCGCACCCTCCTATTTCTTCGTCGACATCCAGAAAGACCAGATGCCCGGCTTTACCGAACGCCTGTCCAAGGATCCGGCGGTCAGCGGCATGGAAAGCGCGCCGATGCTGCGCGGCGTCATCACCCGGATCAACGGAAAACCTGCCCGCGACGTGGCGGGCGATCATTGGGTGCTGAGTGGCGACCGGGGTGTGACCTATTCCGCCGCCCCACCGCCCAAGGCCCGCCTGACCGCCGGGGAATGGTGGCCTGACGACTATTCCGGCCCACCGCAGATCAGCTTCGCCACCGAAGAAGCACAGGAAATGGGCCTTTCCCTCGGCGATACGCTCACCATCAACATCCTGGGCCGCGACATCACCGCCGAAATCACCTCGTTCCGCGAGGTTGATTTCTCGACCGCCGGCATGGGGTTCGTGTTGTCGATGAACCCCGCTGCGCTGGCCGCCGCACCGCACAGCTTCATCGCCACGGTCTATGCCGAGGAGCAGGCCGAGGCCGCCATCCTGCGCGACCTCGCCACGCAGTTCCCCAACATCACCGCCATCCGTGTCCGCGACGCCATCGACCGCGTGTCCGAGGTGCTGGGCGGGCTGGCAACCGCCACATCCTATGGCGCAGGTGTGTCGTTGCTGACCGGGTTTCTGGTGCTGATCGGCGCCGCCGCCGCTGGCGAACCCGCCCGCCGGCACGAGGCGGCGATCCTGAAAACGCTCGGTGCCGCGCGCCGCCGTATCCTGCTCAGCTTCGCCCTGCGCGCCGCACTGCTTGGCGCGGCGGCGGGCCTTGTGGCGCTGGCGGCCGGTTTGCTGGGCGGCTGGGCCGTCGCAACCTACGTTTTCGAGCTGAACTTCACGGTAATCTGGCCCTCTGCCGTCACCATCATCGGCACAGGGATAGGCGTCACCCTCGCAGCAGGGCTGATCTTTGCCTGGCAGCCGCTTTCGGCCCGCCCCGCGCAGGTCCTGCGGGCCAATGATTGACCCAAGGCATGCGGTTCAGCCCGCGCTCAGGCGCTTTGCCGCAGACAGGCCACCGGCTGCAGGATCTTCAGAAGGTCCGTGTTGTCACATACCAGCGCATCCAGCGTGATCTCATCCAGCGAGGCATAAAAGGCTTGCGCCGCATCCCGCAGCGCCAGCCGCAACCGGCAGGCATCTGTCAGTGGACAGGTATTGTCGGCATCGGCAAAACACTCGGCAATCGGCAGGTTGCCTTCGACATCGCGGAATACCTCACCGATCCGGATCTGTTCGGCGGGCCGCCCCAATGACATCCCCCCGTTCCGACCGCGCTGGGTGCTCAGATAACTGAGCTGGCTCAGCTGGTTGATCACCTGGGCCAGATGGTTTTCGGAGATATTGCATACCTCGGCGATCTCGGCTTTCGTGACCAGCCGGTCCTGATGCGCGGCACAATACATCAACAGACGGATGGCGATATTCGTCCTCTTGGTAATGCGCATGTGTTCCTCCTCGAATTTCACGGTGGAACCTTATTGCACGCGTTCCAAAAAAACTGTTTGACATACATCAATTGCTCACATGACAACAAACCCGATGAAAGACCCGTATTTCTTTGGCTATGGCAGCCTCGTCAATCTCGCGACACATGATTTCCCCGATCCGCACCCGGCCACGCTGCGCGGCTGGCGGCGTGCCTGGCGGCACACCGATCTGCGACCCGTGGCCTTTCTCACCGCCATCCCTGCCCCGGACAGCGAAATCGAAGGCATGATCGCCCATGTACCCAAAAACGACTGGGCGGCACTGGACGAACGCGAATGGGCCTATGACCGGGTGCCCGCGACCCGGGCCATCTCGCACCCGCTGAAGGGAGACGTCGAAATCGCCGTCTACGCCGTGCCGGAACACCGCCACACAGCCCCCTCCGACCGCTACCCGATCCTGCTCAGCTATATCGACGTCGTGGTCCAGGGCTATTTGCGCGCCTATGGGCCGGACGGGGCCGACCGGTTCTTCGCCACCACCGACGGGTGGGGCGCACCGATCTTGAATGACCGGGCCCAGCCGCGTTATCCCCGCCATCAGCAACTCCGCCCGGAAGAGACCGAATTCGTCGACGACCGCCTTGGGGCGATCTCGGCAAAAATCGTCCAGACCGCCTGACGAAAAAGGGCGGGTGCCCACGCGCCCCGCCCCTCTTCATCTTTTCAAAAATACTCTCGCCGAAGGCACGCGCCCGTACGGGCGCGTTCACTCAACCGCGGGCGCGGATCACCTGCATCAACGGCAACAGCGCGGCCATCTCCGGCCCCCGCTCCATGCCGGTGACCGCCTTGCGGAGCGGCATGAACAATCCCTTGCCCTTGCGGCCCGTGGCCTCCTTGACGGCCTGGGTCCACGTACCCCAGGTCTCTCCGTCATACGGGCCTTCGGGCAACAGCGCCATCGCCTCGGCGATGAACGCGCGGTCCTCGTCTTCGATCAGCGGCTCGGCGCCGTCGCGGCACAGCTCCCACCAGCCCTGAAGATCGTTCAGCGTTGTGATGTTCTCGCGCGCCATCAACCAGAACGGCTCGGCCAGATCATCCGGAACGCCTGCTGCCGCCACCGCATCGGCCACGTCCGACAGGGGCAGCATCTGAAGGTACTTGGCGGTCAGCGGGAACAGGTCCTGCACGTCGAACTTGGTCGGCGCGGCGCCGAACCGGGTTACGTCGAACCCGTCGATCAGCTCCGCCATGTCGTTTCGCATTTCAACCGGGTCCGAGGACCCCAGCCGCGCCATCAGGCTCAGCAGTGCCATCGGTTGGACGCCTTGCTCGCGCAGGTCGCGCAGCGCCAGCGTCCCCAGACGTTTCGACAGCGCCTCGCCCTGCGGTCCGGTCAGCAACGAATGATGCGCAAAGCTGGGAGGTGTTCCGCCCAGCGCCTCGATGATCTGGATCTGGGTGGCGGTATTGGTCACGTGGTCGGACCCGCGCACCACGTTCGTCACACCCATTTCGGTGTCATCCACCACCGAGGCCAGCGTGTACAGCACCTGGCCGTCCGCCTTGATCAGCACCGGGTCCGAGACCGAGGCGGCGTCGATCGAGATGTCGCCCAGAATGCCGTCGGTCCATTCGATCCGCTGCTGATCCAGCTTGAACCGCCACACCCCGTCACCACGCTCGGCGCGCAGCGCGTCCTTTTCAGCCTCCGACAGCGCCAGCGCGGCGCGGTCATAGACCGGCGGCTTGCCCATGTTGAGCTGTTTCTTGCGCTTGAGGTCCAGCTCGGTCGGGGTCTCGAACGCCTCGTAGAACCGCCCCATCCCGCGCAGCTTGTCGGCGGCCTCGGCATAGCGGTCCAGCCGCGCGGACTGCCGTTCGACGCGGTCCCACTGCAGGCCCAGCCATTCCATATCCTGCTTGATGGCGTCGACATATTCTTCTTTCGACCGTTCGGGATCGGTGTCGTCGAGGCGCAGGATGAAGGTGCCGCCTGCCTTGCGGGCAATCAGGAAATTCATCAATGCGGTGCGCAGGTTGCCGACGTGGATGTAACCGGTGGGCGACGGGGCGAAACGGGTGGTGGTCATGGGTGTCTCCTGTTGCGCGGCTCTTGTCACATGGGCGGCATTTTGTCCAGCGCGGCTGAACGCGCCTTTTCGGGGCGCGTGCCTCCGGCGGGC
Source organism: Ruegeria sp. YKSF57 (assembly GCF_059612585.1). Lineage (NCBI taxonomy): Bacteria > Pseudomonadati > Pseudomonadota > Alphaproteobacteria > Rhodobacterales > Roseobacteraceae > Ruegeria > Ruegeria sp. YKSF57. The sequence continues at coordinate 6,517 of NZ_JBXWQW010000020.1, forward strand.
GTATTTTTCAAAAGATGAAGCGGCTCAGGTCGGATCGACCGGCCAATGGGCCGCCAGATCGGTCAACCCCGCCCGGATCAGTTCCGCCAGCACGTCCAGGTCTATATCCGCCAGCTTGTTGACATACAGGCAGGACTTGCCGGTCTTGTGTTTGCCCAGCCGGGCAAGGATCTCGCCGAAATCCGCATATCCCGGCATGATATAGATCGAAAGGGCGGATTTGCGCGGCGAAAACCCGGTGGCCAGATAGTCGCCCTCGCGGCCGCTCTTGTAGACATAGTGATACCGGCCATACCCCACGATCGACGGCCCCCACATCACCGGCGCAAAACCGGTGACCCGGCGAAACAACCGGTCCAGTTGTCGCGCATCCCTGGCACGGTCGACGGGATCCACCGACGCCAGAAACGCCTCGACCGCCTGTCCGGTAGGAACGGTTTTGTTATTTGCCTTCGCCATGTCCCGTTTCTACAGCTTTCTCTGACGCCGCACATCCCCTCTGCGCGCGCGCACACTGCCTTATCCGGCAGCCGCACTAATGTCATTTGTCAAAACACCTGTTGGGAGGCTGATCCATGACCGTGAAACTGACCCGCCGTTCCGCCTTGGGCGCCGCTGCCGCTCTGCCTCTGGCCGCAGCCGCAAGGCCCGCATTGGCCGCTGAAACTGGCGCTTCCGAACCGCCCATCGCCCGGTCCTTCAAGCTGGGCGGGTTTTCGGTCAGCACCCTTCTCGATGGCAGCTTTCCCCGCGACGGCGCCAAGGACGTCTTTGGCGCCAATGTCAGCGACGAGGAATTCGCCCGCGTCTCGGCGGAAAACTTCATTCCCGCAGATGCGGCGCAGTTCTTTTTCACCCCCACCCTGATCGACACCGGGTCAGAGCGGGTTCTGTTCGATACCGGCCTGGGCCAGGGCGGCATTCAAAAGGCGCTTGCCGCCGCCGGGACAAGCCCCGACGCCATCGACGTGGTCGTCATCACCCACATGCATCCCGATCACATCGGCGGCCTGATGACAGATGGCGCACCGACCTTTGCCAATGCCCGCTATGTCACCGCCGCAAAGGAATACGACTTCTGGAGCGGGTTGGAAGAAGGCAACCCGGTCCGCGATCTGGTTGCCGGAAATGTCACCCCGCTGGCTGAAAAGATGACCTTTGTCGAAGATGGCGGCGAGGTTGTTTCAGGCGTCACCGCAGTGGCCGCATTCGGCCATACCCCCGGACACACCGTTTACCACATCGAAAGCGGCGACCAGCGTCTGGTGCTGACGGCCGATCTGGCCAATCACTATGTGTGGTCCTTTGCACATCCCGAATGGGAACTCAGCTTTGACGTCGACAAGGCAGCCGCCACGGCCTCGCGCCGAAAGGTTCTGGGCATGCTGGCGGCGGACCGTGTCCCGATGATCGGCTATCACATGCCCTTCCCGGCGGCCGGTTTCGTCGAACCGCGCGGCGACGGGTTCCGGTTTGTCCCGGTCAGCTATCAGATGATGGGCTGAGACAGGTCAATACCCCGGGTCGGGACGCACCCTTGAGCCGTCGGTAAACCGCGACAGGCGGAACGCAGAGGGGTCGACGCAAGGCGTATCGGCGGTCACAAGATCGGCCGTCAGTCGCCCCGCGCCCGGCCCGATGCCGAACCCATGCCCGGAAAAGCCGGTGGCGATGAACATCCCCGGCAGACTGTCAACCTGCGAGATCACCGGAATGGCGTCGGGCGTGACATCCATGTATCCCGCCCAGCTTTGCACGATTTCGGCCGAACAAAGCGCCGGAAACGCCCGGCACGCCCTGGCCCAGGCCTTGCGCACGACCCGCCATGTTGGTTCGGGGTCCAGGATGCGACAATGTTCGAACGGGGTCACATCGGTGGGCAGCCAGGACCGGTTCTGCTGCGCCTCTTCGGCCCAATACCGCGACAACCTGAACTGCAGCGAACTCCAGTCCTGCACAAGCGCGGGCAAATAGCGGTACCCAAGCCGGAAACTGTCCGGCACTATATCGACGATGTTGTCGTGGCCGGATGCGATCGAATACCCGCCATCAGCCCGTTTGCGCATGGCAAAATCGTTGGACCAGAGCGCTGCCTCCGGCAATCCTTCGACCGGAGAGGTTCGCATGGCGGTGTTCAGCACCTTGAGTTGCGGCAGGAAAATATCCGCATTCCCGGCAAACAGCCGTGACCATGCCCCGCCCGCCAGTACGACCTGGCTGCAGGCCACGCGCCCGCGTTCGGTGATGACCCCGGCAACGCGTCCCGCCTCGACATCGACCGAACGAACGGCGCAATTCGCCATTACTGCCGCGCCCCGATCCCGCGCGCCTTCGGCAATCGCCGGCGCGGCCAGTTGCGGTTCGGCACGGCCGTCCTGCGGCATGTGCAGGCCCGCGTTGACCTCTCCGTCATGCCCCGGCAACAACGCGGCCAGCTCGGCCCCGCTCACCAGCCGCGCGCCGGTTTGCAACCCTTCGACATGCGAAAGCCAGCACGCCTGACGTTCGTGACCGCGCCGCCCCGAGTCGGCAAAGAGGATCCCGGCCTGCCTGTACCCGGTGGGGCGGCCAAGTCGTTCGTCCAGTCCCTGCCAGATCCTGCGCGCCTCCTGCATCAGGGGAATCTCGCGCGGGTCGCGCATCCCCAACCGCACCCAGCCCCAATTGCGAGAGCTTTGCTCGGCCCCGATCTGCCCCTTTTCGCACAGAAGAACCGATATGCCTCGTTCCGCGAGCTCCAGCGCGGTCGACGTACCGATTATGCCGCCACCTATGACGACAACATCAACCTTTTTTGGAAGGGCCAGGTCGGACTCGAATGAAGTAGGCTTGGGACCGGGCATCAATGGCTCAAATACAGTTGCATCTGTCCCATTGATGTCGCGCTTTGGCGATCGAAGAAAGCGAAATTGACCCGAACGGATTGCTCACTCTGAAAATGTGGCAACCCGGTCATTCAATTGGTCGCAAGGCGTTTCTTGGGTGCGATCTGCGCCCGGCACAGACGTCACCGAACGCAGATAACCTCGACTTCTCGCGCAAAGTTTTTTGAGCTTGGTCCCGATCCGTTGGCAGTTGGATCAGATCGACGCAATCAGCTCAGACCGCCGTCAACAGGGCGTGAATTGCCCCGATAAACGCAGCCACAGCCAGTGAACTGGCCAAAAGGATGCAAAAAATTTCCAAAGCGTTGAGTTTCATGGCAGCCCCAAGGCAACTGGTTTCTGCGCATGCACATAACGGTTTCGTGACTGAAAAAAAGGGGGTCTCTCAGCCCCGCGGATTTTGCGGCGCAAACCTGCCAGTGACGTTGGCATTCCTTTGCCTAATGGCGCCCAAAGACTCTTTTCGGTCACAGGCGCGCATAGCAATCCCGTTGACCTGTGTCTTTGGGGCACCACTCACATGTCACCCCAAAGACGTGCCGATTCCCCCTCGGCTTTAAAGCCCACTACTTGCACTCACGGGGTCGTGGCATCACTCCTCGACCCGCCATTCTTCACCCAACCACAGCGGGCGCCCCCTCTTGCGCGGCTTGTTGTGCGGGTCCCCCAAAACATTGGCAATCGCTTTGTCGATGCCAATTTCGTCGAACTTGCACCCAAAAGAACGCATCAATTTCCATTCCGGCAAGGAATGGAGAGGCTTGTCATAACCATTTAACATCACACCACCAAACACTGGTCCCAAAACACTCGATACCTTCCGGATTTGATCCCGGAATCCAAAAACTTTTCATGCTCTCAGGAATTGAGAAAGGTGGCTAACCCACTCACAATATGTCAATTCCGCCCCAGTTGAGGCCAAATTGAACCTTAATTGTGTCACAAATGTGGCAATTCTAGTACATTTTGGAAACAGTTTGTCCCCAAAGAAAAAACAACCGCGCGGTGGCGATTGTCTTTTCAGTCTACCCGGCACCGCAAAGGCAGCGCCTTTTCACTTCAAATGTCACGGATCGCGGCGAGTTCCCTTGAGCCGCTCAAAGGGGTCGCTGCGCATTTTCTCGGGCAGGTCGTCGGCGGGTTCGAAATCCGGCAGGTACAGCCCCTCGGTCCAGCGCGCGGGCAGAACATCAACGATCCGGCCCGCGAATTTCGACGCCTGAATCAATCGTTGCCTGATTCGGCCCGCCAGGTCAGGGCGCTTGAGTTCCAGCCAATCCATCCCGCGCCCTGCCAACTCGACCACCCGTTCATGTCCCAAAGTCCAGTAAGACACCAGAACCACGACCAGAAACAGGGCAACAAGCAACGGCAACAGCAATGGTTGCCACAGCATGATCAGCGCGACCGTCGCGATGAACACATGCAGCCAGGTTGGCTCATACCGGTTTTCCCGCACGGGAATCGGTCCGATGAAACCGCCCTTCTTCCTGGCCGGTTTCTCGGTTGCAGGCTCCTTGCGGGGCCGCACGGGTTCGGGCGCCGTGATCCAGCCGCTCCGCTCTTCGACCGGTTCAAGCGACTTGCCGCTCAGGATGGCGTTGATCGCTGCATCCGTTCTTTTTTCGTCCAAACTCCGCTTCGCGCCCCGCATCGAGGCCAGCCTCGGCGCGGTATGAATCGGTTTGTCAAATTCTTCCAACATTGACCCCTCGCATTCCCCCAAATGCTCGGCCAAATCACCGCTACTTCACTGAAGGTGGAAACAATACTCCTGAAATCCGTGAATTGAATCACCCCTCTTGCGGCAATCCTGCCTGCAACCCGACATTTTCGCCGCATAGATGGCAAAATTAAGGCAAAAGAGGGGCCGAATATCGGCTTCAGCTCGGATCGCGCCAGCGATTGACGATGGGATAGCGCCGGTCCAGCCAGAACGACCGCTGGGTCAGACGCGCGCCGGGGGCGGACTGAAAGCGTTTGTATTCACTGATATACAGCAGATGCTCGACCCGCTTGGCCACGTCGCGCTCAAACCCGGCAGCGACGCAATCGGCAATCGAGCCGTCCTGATCCACAAGAATGTCCAGAATCCCATCCAGCACCGGATAATCCGGCAGGCTGTCGCTGTCTTTCTGGTCTTCGCGCAGTTCCGCACTCGGCGGCTTGTCGATGACCGAAGGCCGGATCACCTCGCCCCCAGGCCCCATCATCCAGTCGCGGTGATTGGCATTGCGCCAACGGCAGGTCTCGAACACCCGCGTCTTGTAAAGGTCCTTGATCGGATTGTAGCCCCCGTTCATGTCGCCATAGATCGTGGCATAGCCCACCGCGATCTCGGATTTGTTGCCGGTGGTCAACAGCATCTCGCCAAACTTGTTCGATATCGCCATCAACAACAGCCCGCGCAGGCGCGACTGGATGTTTTCCTCGGTGATGTCCGGCTGCAGCCCCTCGAACACCGGCGCCAGCGTGCGTGTTACCGCCGCCCGGCTTTCCGAAATCGGAACATGATCGTACCGGACGCCCAGCGCCTTCGCCACCGCCTCGGCATCCTCCAGAGACCCGGGGCTGGTATATTCCGACGGCAGCATGACACAACGCACGTTCCCGGCCCCCAGCGCATCCACCGCGATGGCCGCGACCAGCGCCGAATCCACACCGCCCGACAGGCCCAGAACCGCCTTCTTGAACCCGGTCTTGGCCATGTAGTCGCGCAACGACTGCACCATGGTGCGGTAATCCTGCTCCCATTCGTCGGGCTGCGGCGCGATCTCGCCGGGGACGATACGCCAGCCATCGTCGCCACGCTGCAGATCAAGATGGGTCACCGCCTCGTCAAACACCGGCATCCGCAACGCCAGTTCACCGCCGGGGTTCAGCGCAAAGGTGCCCCCGTCGAACACCTGGTCATCCTGCCCGCCAACCATGTTGAGATAGATCAGCGGCAAACCGGTTTCGACAACCCGCGCCACCATCTGATTGATGCGAAGTTCGGTCTTGTTGCGGAAATAGGGCGACCCGTTCGGGATCAGCAGGAACTCCGCCCCGGTTTCCGCCAGTGTTTCCGCCACATCCTCGTGCCAGGCATCTTCGCAGATCGGGCTGCCGACACGCGTGTTGCCCACCGAATACGGCCCCCCCAAAGGTCCGGCGTCATAAATGCGCACCTCGTCGAAAACGGTCTCGTTTGGCAGGTGATGCTTCAGCGCCCGGCTGGCAATCTTGCCGCCCTTCAGAATCAGATAGGCGTTATACAGCTTGCCTTCCTCAACCCAAGGCCCGCCGATGGCAAGTGCCGGGCCGTCGGCGCATTCCTCGGCCAGGGTCTCGATCATCGCGATCGCGGTGTCATGGAACGCAGGCTTCATCACCAGATCCTGCGTGTTGTATCCGGAAATGAACATCTCGGGCAGGGCTACCAGATCGGCCCCCGCCGCGCGCCCAAGCTCCCAGGCCTGCAAGGCCTTGTCGGCATTGCCTGACAGGTCGCCCACCACCGGGTTGAGCTGCGCCAGAGTGATACGGAAACGGTCGGCCATGACGCCCCCCTGCTCTCATCCATTCAAAGCCATTTACCAGATCGCGCCCCGAGGAAAAGGCCAATGGAGCAAAAGACATTGCCCCGCCCTCCCCGGTATCCTAAGTTTCGGCCTACCGAGCAGCGTATTTTTGATGCAATCAAGGCAAACAGGGGCAGCGATGGTCTCGATCCGCAAAACTATGGCAACGGCGGCATTCGCCGCGCTGGCCGGAACCGCCTGGGCCCAAGATGATCAGATCCTGACCACCGAAGACGAAGTCGGCGGCGTCTATGAGGGCACCTTCAAAGGTGGATTGCAGCACGGCATTGGCACCTATCGCCTGCCCAACGGCTACGAATATACCGGCCAGTGGATCGAGGGCGAGATCGAAGGCAAGGGCACCGCGCGCTTTCCCGACGGCTCTGTCTATGAGGGCGAGTTTGCCAAGGGCAAACCGCACGGGCAGGGCAAGATCGTCTATGCCGACGGCGGCACCTATGAAGGTGAATGGAAGGACGGCGTTTTTGACGGCGCTGGCCTTGCGGTCTTCACCAGCGGCAGCCAGTACAAAGGCGAATTCAGGAATGGCCTGCACCATGGCAAGGGAACGCTGCGTGTCGCCGACAACTACGTCTACGAAGGCGACTGGGTCGATGGCCAGCAGGACGGCAAGGGCAAGTTCACCTATGCCGACGGCTCTGTCTACGAGGGCGACGTGCGCGGCGGCGTCCGGAATGGTACAGGCACGGTCCAGTTTTCCGACGGCGTGTCCTATACCGGCGACTGGTCCAATGGCCAGATGAGCGGGGCCGGAACGCTGTCCTATCCCAACGGCGACGTCTACGAAGGCGCGTTCCGCGACGGCCGCCGCGAAGGCAAGGGCAAGACCATCGGCGCGGATGGCGACGTCTACGAGGGCGACTTTCTGGACGATCAGCGCCACGGGCAGGGCACCTTCGTCGGGACCGACGGCTTCCGCTATACCGGCGACTGGACCAATGGCCAGATCGAAGGCAACGGCCGCATGACCTATCCCGACGGCTCGATCTATGTCGGTGCCTTTCAGGCCGATCTGGCCGAAGGCAAGGGCAAGATCACCTATCCCGACGGGTCCAGCTATGACGGCGACTGGATCGCCGGCGTGATCGAGGGCGACGGCACCACGGTCTATGCCAACGGCATCGTCTACAAGGGCCAGTTCCGCAACGCCCGAAATCACGGCAAGGGCGTGATGACATACCCGGACGGCTATCGCTATGACGGCGACTGGGCCAACGGGCTGCGCCACGGCGAAGGCAAGGCCACCTATCCCGACGGATCGGTTTATACCGGCCAATACGCCAACGGCCAGCGCCACGGTCAGGGCGAGATCGTGATGACGGACGGGTTCCGGTATTCCGGCCAGTGGACCGAAGGCAAGATCACCGGCATCGGCACCGCCACCTATGCCAATGGCGACGTCTACGAGGGCAGCTTCCTGAACGGCAAACGCCAGGGCGAAGGCCGGATGCGTTATTCCGACGGTCAGGAAGAAACCGGCACATGGGAAAACGGCGCGCTGGTCCAGAACGACGAAACCGCACAACCGGCACCCGCCGACGGCGCGACGCAAAGCGACTGACCCGCTTCGCCGCTTCTTTCTGGTCGCAAATACCACAGGGAGTTTGAGGGACGGCGTTCCTCAACGAAAATCCAATAGAGCGCGCCGCAGGCGCTCGATTTTCGCACCGTCTCTGCAATCGGTACATTTCGGACAACCCGTGGTCTGAACCATGTACATTTCGGTCATTTTGCCGCTTCCCATTCCCGCACGGGGCTGTATAAACTCCGCCTCATGATCAACCGCGCAGATATCTCCTCCACCGACGTCACCACCCGTGGCGCGATTCTGCGTGGCCTACTGATCCTAATCCGCCTCTGAGCGTGCCACCCGGCGCGCCCGCTCAGAGGAGGACGCCCGCGCGCCAAATGGCTTTAGGACAGACAAGAAAGACACCGACATGACCAACGTGACCGACCAAGACCGCGTCTTGATCTTCGACACCACGCTCCGCGACGGCGAACAAAGCCCCGGCGCCACCATGACCCATGACGAAAAGCTCGAAATCGCCGAATTGCTCGACGAAATGGGCGTGGACATCATCGAAGCCGGGTTTCCCATCGCCTCCGAAGGCGACTTCAAGGCGGTCTCCGAAATCGCCCAGCGCTCGAAAAACAGCCGCATTTGCGGTCTGGCCCGCGCCAATTTCGCCGACATCGACCGCTGCTGGGAGGCGGTGAAACACGCGGAAAAGAACCGCATCCACACCTTTATCGGCACCTCACCGCTGCACCGCGCCATCCCGAACCTGACCCAGGACGAGATGGCCGAAAAGATCCACGAGACCGTCAGCCACGCCCGCAATCTGTGTGAAAACGTGCAATGGTCGCCGATGGACGCAACCCGGACCGAGTGGGACTACCTCTGCCGCGTGATCGAGATTGCGATCAAGGCAGGAGCCACAACAATCAACATTCCCGATACGGTCGGCTATACCGCGCCGATGGAAAGCGCCGATCTGATCAAGCGCCTGATCGAAACCGTCCCCGGTGCAGATGAGGTGGTCTTCGCCACCCATTGCCACAACGATCTGGGCATGGCGACCGCGAATGCCCTGGCTGCCGTTGCAGGCGGCGCGCGCCAGATCGAATGCACTATCAATGGCTTGGGCGAACGCGCCGGAAACACAGCACTCGAAGAGGTGGTGATGGCGCTGAAGACCCGCAACGACATCATGCCCTGGCACACCGGGATCGACACCACCAAGATCATGCATATCTCGCGCCGCGTCGCGACGGTGTCGGGCTTCCCAGTGCAATTCAACAAGGCGATTGTCGGCAAGAATGCCTTTGCCCATGAAAGCGGTATCCACCAGGACGGCATGCTCAAGAACCGCGAAAACTTCGAGATCATGCGCCCCGAGGATATCGGCCTCTCCGGAACGTCCTTGCCGCTCGGCAAACACTCGGGCCGCGCCGCTCTGAAGGACAAGCTGAACAATCTTGGCTACGAGGTTGGGGATAATCAGCTCAAGGACATCTTCGTTCGGTTCAAGGAATTGGCAGACCGCAAGAAAGAGGTATTTGACGATGACCTCATCGCGCTCATGCATTCGGGCGGCGATGCCAGGGATCACCTGCAACTGGTGTCGATGAAGGTCGTCTGCGGCACCGGCGGTCCTGCGGAATCCACCATCGAAATGGAAATCGACGGCAGGGATGTCAGCGCCACCGAACATGGCGACGGGCCTGTTGACGCATCGTTCAAGGCGATCCGCGCGCTTTACCCCAACAAGGCGCACCTGCAACTTTATCAGGTGCACGCGGTGACCGAAGGAACGGATGCGCAGGCCACCGTTTCCGTGCGCCTGGAAGAGGATGGCATGATCGCTACCGGCCAGTCAGCCAACACCGATACGGTGGTTGCTTCGGCCAAGGCCTATGTCAACGCGCTGAACCGCCTGATCGTGCGCCGGGAAAAGGCCGGGCCGGGCGCAGATACGCGCGAGATCAGCTACAAGGACCTGACTTGATCAATTATGATCAAGAGCGGGCCTTGATCGGGTCCGCTCGCCATTTTCTCGGGGCGACTCAGGATAGTCCGGCGTTTTCCAGACCCTGTTGGAAATGTTTTATGTCTTCGTCGCGCGTATAATGCAGCGTCGCCAACAATTCGCTGATCTTGAAATCGGGGTTGGCCGCCCGAACGGCGTCGGCATGCCGTTTCGCCTCGGTCTCATTCCCCAACCATGCATGGCATGCAGCGACAAACGCGTTTTGCGTTATGTCCAGATCGGTCAGGTGCTGGAAATCGTCAATCGCTTGTTCATAGTGACGACCGCAGAAATGCGCCTTGCCAAGGTGGCTCCAGAACCGGGGTGGGTGATGCGGGTTCAAGCGCATTGCCTTTTCGATCCATTCGGCCCCTTCGTCGGGCTTGCCCATCCATGTCAGCAATTCGCCCATCTGCACGACGACCAGATCGTAATTCGGATTGAGTGACAGCGCGCGTTCCTGATGATAGCGGGCCTTGCCGAGGTTATTGCGCACAATCTCCAAGGCCGCCATCAGACGGTGAACATCCGGGTCGTTGTCGTCGAGCGAAGCGGCTTTTTTGATCGAGCCTTCGGCATCGGCCAGGGCCGCAACCGTGTCCGGATCCCAGCCATAGCCCCAGGCCTGCCCCCGGATACAGCCTCGCCACGCGTGGGCATGAGCATAATCGGGGTCCAGCTCAATGGCCCGATCCACCAGCTTGACCGCCTCGGCATTGTCTGTGGGCGTGCTGCGGTGGTGCAGTACCTTGGCCGCCAGAACACACTCATATGCGGCAAGGCTCGACGGTTTTTTTCGCGCCAGTTCATCCGTTTTCGACGCCTCGATCCGTCCGGGGAGGGTTGCGACAACGGCCGCGGTAATCTCGTCCTGCAGGGTAAAGATATCATCCAGCTCACGGTCGTATTTTTCGGCCCAGATATGCGCATCGTTCACGCTGTCGATCAACTGGACGGTGATTCTGACCCGGTTTCCGGCCTTTCGCACGCTGCCTTCGACAATGTACTGGGCCCCAAGTTTCCCGGCCACCTCGCGAATATTGACCGACTGCCCCTTGTAGACGAAAACCGAGTTTCGCGAGATGACAAACAGCTCGCGTCGGCGGCTGAGCTCGGTCAACAGATCCTCGGTCAGGCCATCGACAAAGAACTCCTGCTCGGTATCGCCGCTCATATTGGCAAAAGGCAGGACCGCGATTGTGGGTTTCACAACGCGGGTGTCTTCGTCTTTCGAAGTGTCTTTGGAAGCCGAGCTTGCCTTGGGCTTGTCCAGTTCTACGCGATAGGCGTGCACCGCGTGCGAAATATTCTTGAGCGCGAGCTCTCCCAAATCTTCGAAACCCAGCTCCATTTGCTGACGAACCTGATCGTGTACGGCGCCCGAAATCACGACGTCGCCCACCCCTGCCGCCTGTTCCAGCCGCGCGGCGACGTTGACGCCACTGCCAAAGATGTCGTTTTCTTCGAATATGATATCACCCAGATTGATGCCGATCCGAAACTGGATGCGCTGACTTTCGGGAACATCGATATTGCGGCGAAGCATCCGGCTCTGGACTTCGACGGCACAAGCAACGGCATCAAGCGCACTGGCGAATTCCACCAGCATTCCGTCCCCCGTCGTCTTGATGATCTTACCGCGATTCTTGGTGATTGCCGGATCGATCAGTTCGATGCGATGTGTCCTGAGCCGGGCGAGCGTTCCCGCCTCATCGGCTTCCATCAATCGACTGTACCCAACCATGTCTGCGGCCAATACGGCAGCCAGTCTTCGATCCATCGCGCCCCTCCGTCAGGGCATTCTAGGCTCGGTGCGGGTAGATATCCAAGGGTTTTGATGGAGCGCAACCTATGCAGGATCATTCCGGACGCCACATCCGTGATGGCGGTTGCCTCAGAGGCGTCCAAAGATCCGGTCAAGCCGTGCAATTTCATCCTCAAGACCAAAGGGAGCATTCACAAAAAACATGCCCGAGCCGATCATCCTGTGCCCCTCGCGCACAGGCGGAAACCGCACTTCGTGGCGCAGCGTTTTGGGCAGGCTCTGCCCTTCCAGTGCCTGCAACATGGCCTTGTGGCGAGCATCAATCAGGATCGGATACCACAGCGCGATGACGCCGACGTTCCAGGCCCGGTGCATTTTCGCGACAAGGCCGGGCAGGCGGTCATACTCGGACTTTACCTCATAGCTTGGATCGATCAGCATCATCCCGCGCCGGGGCGAGGGCGGCAGCAACGATTGCGCCAGTTCGAACCCGTCCTGCCTGTAAACCCTGGCGGCGAAGGGTTTCATCGTTGCAACCAAAGCGGCGTGTTCCTGCGGGTGCAGTTCTGCAAAATGCAAACTATCTTGCGACCGCAACAGGCTTGCCGCGATCAGCGGAGATCCTGGATAGGTCGTCTCGCCATATCGCGACTGCACCATTTCAAGCGCCCGTGTCAGGGGGTGGTCCGCATCAAACCATGCCTCGCGCCGGGCGCGTTCGATCCCCGCCGCTGCCTCGCCCGTGCGTTTGGCCTCAGCCGCGTCCAGCTGGTACCGGCCGCGCCCCGCATGGGTTTCGACATAGCTCAGCGGTTTGTCCTTGCGGGTCAGATATTCCAGCGCCGAGGCCAGCAACGCATGCTTTTGCACATCCGCCAGATTTCCTGCGTGGTAAATGTGTTGATACGACAGCATGGTTGCTTCTAAAGTCCTTCCGAAAGAGGCGAAAAGGCGCTGATTTGAGTGGAATCAGCCCTTTTACCGGGCGGCTTCGCGCCCTATAAGTCATCCGTCCCCGACCCGTCGAGTCGTGGGAACAAGAATAATTTTGGCAAGCAGGACCACATACATGGGGATCTTTGGTAATCTGGGCGGCCTGTTCTCGTCGGACATGGCTATCGACCTTGGGACCGCGAACACGCTGGTTTACGTCAAGGGCCGCGGCATTATCCTGAGCGAACCTTCCGTGGTCGCCTATCACGTCAAGGATGGCGTCAAAAAGGTGCTTGCCGTGGGCGAAGATGCCAAGCTGATGCTTGGTCGCACGCCCGGCTCCATCGAGGCGATCCGCCCGATGCGCGAAGGGGTGATCGCGGATTTCGACACGGCCGAAGAGATGATCAAGCATTTCATCCGCAAGGTGCACAAGCGTTCAACCTTTTCGAAGCCCAAGGTCATCGTCTGCGTTCCGCACGGTGCCACCCCTGTCGAAAAACGCGCAATCCGCCAATCCGTTCTGAGCGCCGGCGCGCGCCGCGCGGGCCTGATTGCCGAACCCATTGCAGCGGCCATCGGGGCGGGTATGCCGATTACGGATCCGACCGGCAACATGGTCGTGGATATCGGTGGCGGCACGACCGAAGTGGCCGTGCTCAGCCTAGGCGATATCGTCTATGCCCGATCGATCCGCGTTGGTGGCGACAGGATGGACGAGGCGATCATCAACTATCTGCGCCGCCAACAGAACCTTTTGGTGGGCGAATCCACCGCCGAGCGGATCAAGACCACAATCGGTACCGCGCGCATGCCCGATGACGGGCGTGGCCAATCAATGCAGATCAGGGGTCGTGACCTGCTGAACGGCGTTCCGAAAGAGATCGAGATCAGCCAGGCGCAGGTGGCAGAAGCGCTGTCGGAGCCGGTGCAGCAGATCTGCGAGGCTGTGATGACCGCGTTGGAAACCACCCCGCCGGATCTGGCCGCCGACATCGTTGACCGTGGCGTGATGCTGACCGGTGGTGGTGCCCTGTTGGGCGATTTGGATCTGGCGCTGCGCGAACAGACCGGGTTGGCCGTTTCCATCGCGGATGAAAGCCTGAACTGCGTTGCGCTCGGCACCGGAAAAGCCCTGGAATATGAAAAACAACTGCGCCACGCGATTGACTACGACAGCTGAGGCGCGCACCCTCTGACCCAAGTGTCAACGCAACGGCGCGACATGCACCCGAGGGAGTCCCGTGGCAAAGGACCGATCACAGCGTGACGACTTTACCGCCCCCCTGCGCCGCCTGCTTTTGGGGGTCTTGTTGCTGTGCCTTTTCGGCATCTTTCTGGTCTGGCGGATAGACAGCCCCCGGGTCGAAAGGTTCCGCGCGCACGTCGTAGACGAGGTTGTCCCCTCCATGGAGTGGGCGATGGTGCCGGTAACCGGTGCCATCAACCTTTTCCGGGATTTCCAGAGTTATCAGCGGCTGAGTGAACAGAACCGCGAATTGCGCAGCGAATTGCGGCAGATGCGGGCGTGGAAAGAAGCCGCGTTGCAGCTGGAACAGGAAAATGCGCGCCTGCTCGATCTCAACAACGTACGCCTCGATCCACGCCTGACTTATATCACAGGCGTCGTGATGGCAGACAGCGGTTCTCCTTTCCGGCAATCGGTTCTGCTGAATGTGGGCGCGAGGGATGGCATCGTCGACGGCTGGGCTGCGATGGACGGGATCGGGCTTGTCGGAAGGATATCCGGCGTCGGCGCCGATACCGCGCGGGTGATCCTGTTGACGGATGCCGCCAGCTCGATACCTGCCACAATCCAGCCATCGGGCCAGACGGCTTTGGTGGCCGGGGACAACACCGCCGCCCCCGCAATCGATTTTCTGGAAAACCGAGAACTGGTGCGCCCCGGAGACCGCGTAGTTTCGTCGGGGGATGGTGGCGTCTTTCCCGCTGGTTTGCTGATCGGACAGGTCGCCCAAGACCCCGGAGGTCGCCTGCGGGTCAGGCTGTCTGCGGATTTCGAGCGTCTCGAGTTTCTGCGCGTGCTGCGTTATCATCCGGCCCAGCCGATCTCCGATCCCGGTGGCATCGTGACGCCGGACCGCCCTGCGGCTACGCTGCAACCAGAGGAGGCCGCGGATGGATAGGCTGTCACCCTCTTATCCGTGGATGATGCGTGCGCTCTATGCCGGGGTGGCCTTGGTCATCTTGTTCTTTCATCTGCTGCCGTTGAACACTTTGCCCTCCAGATGGGCCCCGCCCGATCTGCTGCTCGCCATGACCTTTGCCTGGACATTGCGGCGTCCTGACTATGTTCCGATACTACTCGTCGCCTTTGTAATGCTTATGGCAGATCTTTTATTGCAGCGCCCGCCAGGCCTGCTGTCTGCTCTGACCGTCGGAGCCTGTGCTTATCTGAGGACGATTTCCGCCACGACCCGGGATGCAGGTATTGTCGGCGAATGGATAACCGTGGCCACTGTTCTCACCGCGATAACACTTGGTAATCGCCTCATCCTCGGCCTGACCTCGGTCGAACTGGTTTCGATCTGGCTGGTTGCCTTGCAACTTGTCCTGACCATTGCCGCATATCCGCTTGTTGTCTGGGTCAGTCAATCGGTCCTTGGCATAAGGCGGCTGACTGCCGCCGAGACGGAAGCATTGGGAGGTCGCGCATGAAACGCAATCCCAAAGAGCTTGGCCGTATCCACCGCCGATTTTCACGGCGCGCACTGGTCCTTGGCGGGATGCAAGCGGCATTCATCGGCGGGCTGACCATGCGGATGAGACACTTGCAGGTCGAGCAGGCCGACCAGTTCCGTCTTCTGGCCGAGGAAAACCGGATCAACATTCGCCTGATCCCACCGAACCGAGGAGAGATTTTCGACCGCAACGGCAAGATTATCGGTCAGAACTCTCCTTCATATCGAATCGTCATCGTGCGCGAAGACGCCGGAGACGTCGAACAGGTCATTGCCAACCTCTCCAAGCTTATCCCGCTCAGCGAGGAAGAACTGGAACGTGCCCGCGCCGAGATGCGCCGCTCGGCGCCGTTCCTGCCAGTGACACTTGCCGATCACGTGACGTGGGAAGATATCTCGAAGGTCGCCATCAACGCGCCCGCCCTGCCCGGCATAACGCCCGAGGTCGGTCTGGCCCGCGCCTATCCCCGCTATGAGGATTTCGCGCATGTTGTAGGCTATGTCGGCCCGGTCAGCGACTATGATCTCAGCCAGATGTCCGATCCGGAACCGGTGCTGCGCATCCCGCGTTTCCAGATCGGCAAGGTGGGCCTGGAGGCCAAGAAAGAAGACATCCTGCGCGGCAAGGCCGGGGCGAAGCGGGTCGAGGTTAACGCAACGGGCCGTATCATGCGCGAACTTGACCGGCGCGAAGGTCAGGCCGGGGCCGACCTGCAACTTTCGATCGACGCGGACCTGCAACAATACGCACAGGCACGGTTGGCAGGCGAAAGCGCGGCTGCCGTTGTCATTGACTGCGAAACCGGCGATTTACGAGCCATCGCTTCGGCTCCGAGCTTTGATCCGAACCTGTTCGTCAGCGGAATATCTGTTGCGGACTACCGGGCGCTGACAGAGAACAAATACCGCCCGCTGGCGAACAAGAGCGTTCAGGGCACTTATCCGCCCGGTTCCACCTTCAAGATGATCACGGCGATGGCCGCGCTTGAAGCGAGGATTATCGGTTCCGAGGACACGGTCTATTGTCCCGGTTTCCACAAGGTCGGCAGTCGGCGCTTCCACTGCTGGAAGCGCGGCGGGCATGGGCACATGAACCTGCTCAACTCGCTAAAGCAAAGCTGCGACGTTTATTACTATGACGTCGCACTGAAGGTCGGTATCGACCGAATATCGGAGATGGCCAACAAATTCGGCTTGGGCATCAGGCACGACATTCCAATGTCCGCCGTTGCCGAAGGGCTTGCCCCGAACCAGGAATGGAAATCCCGCGTTCACGGTCAGGAATGGCTGATTGGCGATACGGCGAACTCATCGATCGGCCAAGGCTTCATGCTGGCCTCGCCGCTGCAGTTGGCGGTGATGTCCGCGCGCATCGCCACTGGTCGCGCGGTCACGCCCCGACTCGTCAAGTCCATTGACGGGATGGAACAGCCCTCGGGGGCGGGTGAGGCGCTGGACATCAACCAGAACAACCTTCTTCAGTTGCGCCGGGCTATGTTTGCCGTCTCGAACGACCGGCGCGGTACGGCCTATCGCAGCCGCATCATCGAAGACGCCTATCGCATGGCTGGCAAGACCGGCACCAGTCAGGTACGTAACATCACCGCTGCCGAACGGGCCGCCGGGGTGATCCGGAACGAGGACCTTCCTTGGGAACGCCGAGACCACGCGCTTTTTGTCTGCTTTGCCCCATTCGACAATCCAAAGTACGCGGTTTCGGTCGTGGTCGAACATGGCGGTGGCGGATCTAAGGCCGCTGCCCCGGTTGCGCGGGACATCATGCTACAAGCGCTGTACGAGGGAACTCCGCCGCTCGAAGCTTATCCGGTCGCTGATCGCGAACAAATAAAGGAACAGCAGGCAAGGATCGAAAGCGATCAGCGACCTAAGGCACGTCCAGACGAGAAAGATCGTGCATGAGCTATCTTGAGCATTCCGTCAAATCCACGCCCACCGGGTTTCGCAAGTTTCTGTATTTGAACTGGCCGCTTACCCTGTTGTTGGCCAGCGTGGCCAGTGTCGGGTTTCTGATGCTTTACTCGGTGGCGGGCGGTTCATTCACCCCCTGGGCCAAACCCCAAATCGAGCGCTTTGGGCTTGGGTTGGTGGTCATGTTCGTGGTGGCCATGGTCCCGATCTGGTTCTGGCGCAACATGTCAGTTCTGGCTTATCTGGTCTCAATCACACTTTTGGTTCTGGTCGAGATCATGGGCACGGTCGGCATGGGCGCACAGCGCTGGATCGATCTTGGGTTCATGCGGCTGCAACCGTCGGAATTGATGAAGATTACCTTGGTTATGGTTCTTGCGGCCTATTACGATTGGCTGCCCGAGCACAAGACATCACGCCCGCTTTGGGTACTTCTGCCGGTACTTCTGATCCTCTTGCCGACTGCTCTGGTTCTCAAACAACCCGATCTTGGCACGTCGATCCTGCTGCTTGCGGCGGGGGGCGGCCTGATGTTTCTGGCCGGGGTCCACTGGGCCTATTTTGTTGCAGTCATCGCGGCAGGCGTCGGATTGATTTCCACAGTATTCAAAAGTCGGGATACCGAGTGGCAACTGCTCAAGGACTATCAGTTCCGCCGCATCGACACCTTTCTGGACCCCTCGACCGATCCCTTGGGTGCCGGATATCACATCACCCAGTCCAAGATCGCATTGGGGTCAGGCGGCTGGAACGGGCGCGGTTTCATGCAGGGTACCCAGTCGCGGCTGAATTTTCTGCCCGAAAAGCACACCGACTTCATCTTCACCACTCTGGCCGAAGAATTCGGGTTCGTGGGCGGCTTTTCGCTTCTGTCCCTTTATACGCTGATACTGGTGTTCTGCCTGGCCACGGCGCTGAAAACAAAAGACCGTTTCTCGTCACTGGTCACGCTCGGAATCTCTCTCAACTTCTTTCTGTTCTTCGCGGTCAACATGTCCATGGTGATGGGCCTGGCCCCCGTCGTTGGCGTCCCGCTGCCGATGGTCAGCTATGGCGGGTCGGCGATGTTGGTTCTGATGGCAGCCTTTGGCATCGTGCAAAGCGCTCACATCCACAATCCCCGATAACCGCCGAAAGCTGTGACTTTGACAATCAATGTGCTTTTCTCCGCCCGCCCTGCCCTTTGGCCAATCTACGAGCCACTGCTGCTTCGGAATCTAAGCGATGCCGGGCTGGATTTCACTCTAAACACACAATTCGACCCTGCCGAAGTCGACTATGTTGTGTATGCCCCCAATGGAGGTTTGCAGGATTTCACCCCGATGACACGCCTCAAGGCGGTTCTGAGCTTATGGGCAGGTGTCGAGACTATCGTGGGAAACAAAACCCTGACGGTGCCGTTGGTGCGGATGGTCGATCATGGCTTGACGCAGGGGATGACAGAATGGGTTGTCGGCCACGTCTTACGGTATCACCTTGGCATGGATGCCCACATTCATGGCCTGAACGGGGACTGGCTGCAGAAGGTTCCGCCACTGGCACAGGATCGTACCGTCTGTATTCTTGGCCTTGGCGCCTTGGGCGAGGCCGCGGCACGAGCGCTGGTGGCCTTGAATTTCGACGTCACCGGTTGGTCTCGTACACTCAAGGAGTTCCCTGGAATCCGTTGTTTCAGCGGAACGGAAGGATTGCATCAGGCGCTTTCGACCGCCGAGATAGCCGTTCTGCTTATGCCGGACACGCCCGCGACGGAAAACACCCTGAATGCGGAAACACTGGCGCTGATGCCCAAGGGCGCCCGGATCATCAATCCCGGCCGCGGCCCGTTGATTGACGACAATGCATTGCTGGCAGCGCTGGACACGGACCAAATCGGTCATGCCACACTTGATGTTTTCCGAACCGAGCCACTGCCCAAGGACCATCCCTATTGGTCACATTCCAAAGTCACAGTAACGCCGCATATCGCCTCGGAAACCCGCCCGGCGACAGCCGCTCAGGTGATCGTCGACAACATCCGTCGCAGCGAATCCGGCGAACCGTTGCTGCATCTGGTGGATCGCGAGGCGGGATACTGACCTCCCGCCCTTTTCTTTTCGTGCAAAACACGGTCGCCAGAGGCGAAATCTGCGCGTTCAGGCAGCGATCAATCCACGCCCCTTGAGCAGGGCATCGACACCCGGCATGCGGCCACGGAACGCCAGATACAACTCTTCTGCCTCTTTCGACCCACCAGTCGACAGAATGTTGTCTTCCAGTGCCTTTGCCTGCTCCGGGTCAAATGCGCCGCCCGTTTCTTCGAAAGCTGAGAATGCGTCCGCATCCATTACCTCGGACCACATGTAGCTGTAATACCCCGAGCTGTATCCGTCCCCTGCAAAGACATGGGCAAAATGCGGCGTGGCGTGGCGCATGCCGATTGCATGAGGCATCCCGAGTTCCGCCAGAACCTCGGCTTGTTTCGCCATCGGGTCGGCTGGGGCCACGCCGTCGTGAAAGGCCAGATCGACAAGCGCAGATGCCACATATTCGACCGTCTGAAAGCCCTGATCAAAATTCGCGGCTTCCAGGACCTTTTTCAGCATCTCTGGCGGCATCGGTTCACCGGTTTCGGCATGGGTCGCGAATTCAGACAGAACTTCGGGCACTTCCAGCCAGTGCTCATAAAGCTGGCTGGGCAATTCCACGAAATCCCGCGCGACCGACGTTCCCGAAATGCTCTCATAGGTCACATTCGACAAGATCTGGTGCAAGGCATGGCCGAATTCGTGAAACAGCGTGCGTGCATCGTCATAGGACAAGAGGGCCGGATCGCCTTTGGCGAAGTTGCAGACATTGATGACCACAGGCGCTTGCGTTTTGGGGAATATCGCCTGTTGCCGCATCGCGCTACACCACGCGCCCGACCGTTTCGAGCCCCGCGCGAAATAATCCCCGATGAACACCGCGATGTGTTGCCCGCCCCGCGTCACTTCCCATGCGCGGCAATCGGGATGATAGAGCGGGACGTCCAGCGGGCGAAATTCCAGACCGAACAGGCGGTTCGCGCAGGCAAACGCGGCCTCGATCATCCGATCGAGTTGCAGATATGGCTTGAGCGCGGCCTCATCCAGATCATGTTCGGCCTTGCGCCGCTTTTCCGCGTAATAGCGCCAGTCCCACGGCTCTAGCTCTCCATTGATTCCGTCGGCCTGCATCATGTCGGTCAACACCTTGGCATCCGCCTCGGCCCGCGCCTTGGCCGGCTCCCAAACCTGCATCAGCAAGTCACGCACACGCTCGGGTGTGCGGGCCATCTCGGTTTCCAGCTTGTAGGCCGCGAAGTTGTCATATCCGAGCAACCGGGCGCGTTCTTCGCGCAGCTTTAGGATCTCGGTCGCAAGAGCCCGGTTGTCGGTTTCCCCGCCATTGGCCCCGCGAGCGACCCAAGCGCGATAAGCCCTCTCGCGCAGATCGCGGCGCGGTGTGAACTGCAGGAAGGGCGCGATCAGAGACCGCGACAAAGTGACGACCGGTCCTTCCACGTTTTTTTCCTTGCCCGCCTCACGTGCAGCACTGACGACAAATTTCGGCAATCCTTCGAGATCGTTTTCGGAAAGCGGCATAAACCAGTCGCGCTCATCCGCCAGAAGGTTTTGGGTAAAGGCCGTACCAAGTTCGGCAAGCCGGGACTTGATTGCCTTCATCCGAACGTCATCCGCACCTTCCAACGCGGCCCCTGCCCGGATAAAGCCGCGATGGGTCAGCATCAGAACCCGCTGTTGTTCGTCGGTCAGGTTCAACTCGTCCCGCTGATCCCATACGGCGGCCACACGACGAAACAACGTCTTGTTTGACGAAATCTCGGAAAAATGCGCAGCCAGCCTGGGTGAAAAGGCCCGCTGCAACTCTTCGCGTTTCGGGTTGCTGTCCGCCCCGGCAACGGTGAAAAACACGCCGAGCACCTTGTCGACAAGATCCCCAGCCGCCTCTAGCGCCTCGACCGTGTTGGTAAAACTCGGCGCTTCTGGGTCGGAGGCAATTGCTCCGATCTCGGCCTTGTGGGCGGCCAGAGCCTGCTCAAGCGCGGGTTCGAAATCGTCATCTTTGATGTCGTCAAAGGGGGCGATTTCGAATGGGGTCTGCCAGTCGGCAAGGATCGGGTTGGTCATGAATGTCTCCTTTGCTGGTCAAGCTAGGTTCGCGCGTCGGATTGGTCCAGTGGTGCGACACTCAAAACAGCACGCATTGTCATATGTCCGGTTGCGATACAGCTGCAACAAAAGCAGGTTGATCCAAACGGGAGATACGACATGACCAGAACCGACCGACACCGCGGCCCCATGACTACTGCCATTCACGCTGGCGAAAGGCCGGACGCGGCCACAGGCGCTTCGGCCCCGGCACTGCACATGAGCTCGACCTTCGTGACCGATCAGGTGGCGGGGTTCTCGGCTCATGATCTGGAAGAAGGAACCGGGGGATATCTGTATTCCCGCTGGAACAACCCCACTGTCGCAATGCTGGAAGCCAAGATTGCCGCCATGCAAGGAACCGAGTCCTGCCTGTGTCTGGCATCGGGCATGGCCGCCGCATCGGCCATTTTCTTCACGTTCCTCTCGGCAGGGGACCATATTGTCATCTCGGATGTCTCTTATGCCGGAGTAGCGGAACTGGCACGCGACACACTGCCCCGGATGGGAATCGAGGTGACGGCAGTGAACATGTCCGATCTGGAAGCCGTCGCAGCAGCTATCCGTCCAGACACGAAACTGATCCACACTGAAACCCCGGTCAATCCGATCGGGCGGCTGACCGATCTGGCGGCCGTTTCGCAACTCGCCAAGGGAGCAAATGCATTGCTGAGCTGCGACGCTACATTTGCTTCGCCCTTGGGCATGGATGCGGCGGGACTGGGCGTCGATCTGGTGATGCACTCGATCACGAAATATATAGGCGGACATGGCGACGCAGTCGGTGGCGCGGTGGCCGGGTCTGCCGATCTGATCGGACGCATGCGCGCCGAGGCAGCCATTCACCATGGCAGTGTATTGTCGCCCTTCAACGCATGGCTGATCGCACGAGGGGCGGCAACCCTTCCACTGCGAATGAAGGCGCACCAAATGGGCGCACAGGCTGTTGCGGAATGGCTGGATACCGATCCGCGCGTGACCAAAGTGATCTACCCCGGCCTTCCGTCGCACCCGCAGGCGGAACTGGCCGCACGACAGATGCGCAACATGTCAGGCATGATCTCGTTCCAGGTTGGGGATGCCGCCACTGGGCGGCGCATGGCACAACAGATGATCGACCGGTTGGAAGTGATCCATTATGCGGTATCTCTGGGCCATCACCGGTCGCTGATTTTCTGGATGGAAACAGCAGGTCTGATGGAGACATCATTCCGTCTTGAGGGCGCGCAATTGGAGGCCTATAGCGCCTATGCTGGCGACGGAGTCTTTCGCCTGTCGGTGGGATTGGAAGATACCGAGGATCTGATTGCGGACCTTGATCGCGCACTGGGGTAGGATAAGGGTTCGCCCGTCAGTCGCTTGACCCGCAAACCGGACAATCGGCGCGCTTGCCAAGCGTGATCTTGCGGGATTCGCCGTAAAGCGCGTCATAGATCACCATCTCGCCGATCAAGGGGGCACCTGCCCCGGTGATCAGTTTGACTGCTTCCACCGCCATCATTGACCCGACAACCCCCGGTAACGGCCCGATTACACCGGCTTCGGAACACGACGGAGCAAGGCCGGCAGCCGGAGCTGCGGGGAAGATGCACTGATAGCAAGGACCGTTTTTCGCGGGGTGGAATACGCTGAGTTGCCCCTCCCACTGTGCCAGCGCCCCCGAGATCAGAGGCTTGCCCAGCGCCGATGCGGTGCGATTGGCCAGATATCGGGTGTCAAAATTGTCGGTGCCATCGAGGATAAGATCATAGTCGCCAAACAGCTCCTGCGCGATCTCTTCGGTCAGGCGGCGATGATAGGGGCGCACAACGACATTGGGATTTTGCGCCTCCATCGCCGATTGTGCGGAAAACACCTTGGGCGTTCCGATATCGGCGTCCCTGTGGATCACCTGGCGTTGCAGGTTGGCATTCTCGACCACATCGTCATCGATCACGCCTATGGTTCCCACCCCGGCAGCCGCAAGGTATTGCAACGCGGGTGCGCCCAGCCCCCCGGCACCAATCACAAGAACTTTGGCGTGTTTCAGTTTTTTCTGCCCGGGTCCGCCAAGTTCGCGCAAAACAATGTGGCGGGCATAGCGCTCCAGCTCACTGTCGGAAAACTTGCCCTGTGGCACCGGTGTCTCCTCTGAGGGGTTCGCAGCAGCCCTCCTGTGCAATACCGAAAGAAGGCGGGCATAGACAAGCGCCAGAACAACCATCCCACCCAGAATGAGCCAAAGCGCCGGCGACTTTCCTGTCGCTTCGCGCAAACCATGGCCGTCCGGCAAAAGGAATTGTATCAGCAAAACGCCGGTGAACAGGATGCCAACCGGGATCAGCCGCGCCGTGCGTGACACCCCCATAGCAAAACCAAGCCCCCACAACGCGGCGGCAACAACCAGAACCAAAAGCATCAGCCGCGCCCCGTCGACCCAAAGCCGCCTGCACCGCGCGTGGTATCCGACAACACCTCGGCCAATTCAAAACGCGCCTGCAGCACCGGGGCCACCACCAGTTGCGCGATCCTGTCGCCATGGGCGATCTCGAACCGTTCCTGCCCGGCGTTCAGAACGATTACGCCAAGTGGCCCGCGATAATCGCTGTCGATAGTACCCGGCGTATTGGGCAGGGTGATCCCATGCTTGAGTGCCAGCCCCGATCGTGGCCGCACCTGCGCCTCGAAACCTTCGGGTATCTCGATCCTCAAACCCGTCGGCACCAACGCACGCTGCCCCGGCTCCAGCGTGATGACGCCCCGGTCGGGCAGATTGGCGCGGACATCGGCACCCGCGGCGCCCACTGTTTCGTATGACGGCAACGCCACATCGGGATCAGCGCCTTCGTCCCGGATCACACGGATTGCCACCATTTCCACGCCCCTCGCTATTTCGCTTCAAATTGGTCACTCAAGGCAAACTCACTCGGTCAGTGCCGCCGCTATCCGTTGAGCCAATTGTACCGCAACCGCGTCCTTGCCCATCCGTGGCCATTCCTCGGCCCCTGCGTCCGTGATCAGAACAACAGCGTTTTCGGTTCCCCCCATGATCCCGGTTGCGGGGCTGACATCGTTTGCCACGATCCAGTCGCACCCCTTGCGAGCCCGTTTGGCGGTTGCGTGCTCGATCACATTATCGGTTTCCGCAGCAAATCCCACAACCAGTCCGGGTCTGCCCGTCTGCATCTGCGATACGCGTTTGAGGATGTCGGGATTCTCGGCAAAGTCCAGAACCGGCAAACCGTCCCGGCTTTTCTTCAACTTGCGGTCCGAGGCGCTTGCCATCCTCCAATCCGCCACTGCCGCAGCAAAAACTCCGGCATCAACTGGCAAGGCTGCGTCCACCGCCTCCGACATCTCCTGCGCCGTCTGAACCCGTATCACCTGAACCCCAGCGGGCGGCGGAACCTCGGCAGGACCAGTCACGAAAACCACCTCGGCCCCCAAAGCCGCCAGCGCCCGTGCGACGGCTGTTCCCTGCGCCCCAGAAGATCGGTTGGCGATGTATCGAACGGGGTCGATCGGTTCGTGCGTCGGCCCGGACGTCACCAGTATCCGCTTGCCCATTAGAGGGCCATTGCCCAGCGCCTGATCGATTGCGGACACGATCTCCATCGGCTCCGCCATGCGACCCGGCCCGTATTCGCCGCAGGCCATGTCGCCTTCGTTCGGACCGACGAAACTGATCCCGTCCGCAGCGAGGAGCGATCGGTTGCGTTGTGTCGCGGGATGGCCCCACATACGCACGTTCATCGCGGGAGCCAACAAGACCGGCGTGTCTGTCGCCATCAGAAGGGTCGAGGCCAGATCGTTCGCCAGACCCGCCGCCATCTTGGCCATCAAATCTGCAGTCACTGGAGCAACAACCACCAAATCGGCTGAACGGGACAGCTGAATATGGCCCATCTCGGCCTCATCCGTCAGATCGAACAAATCGCTATAGACTTTCTCGCCAGCCAAAGCCGAAACCGACAACGGGGTTACGAATTCTTCACCGGCCTTTGTAAGCACCGGTGTCACTGACGCACCTCGCTCACGAAGACGCCGGATCAGGTCGAGCGACTTATAGGCAGCAATCCCGCCCCCGATGATCAGCAAGATACGTTTCGACGCCAGCATTCCCAGCCTCTCTCACAATCCGGACGGCCCTGACATTAGGCAAGAGCCTTGGCATGTGCCAGCGGATAATCAGTGCAAGCCTAGTCCGCTTTCCGGAAAACCTCGCAAGGGTCGTCACGCTTTGCCGCCGGGCTGTCGATCACTGCATCAAACGTGCCGCCTATCACCCCGTCTTCGGATTGTCCCAACGCAAACACGCGCAGTCCCGGCTCCATCCTGGTCAGAAATGTGGGAATTCCCTGATCTTTGCGGGCGTGCCCGTTGCCGGTGATGACGGCAACCGGACCTCCGGTTTCCTCGATTGCCCTCAAGATCGCCCGCGTCAGAACTGCATCTCGCAGGCGCTGAATTGCAACAAGGTTTGGCAGCATCTCTGGCGGCATCGCATCGCAATGGACCGCCTGCTGATCGGCTTCACGGGCCGCTTGTTCAACGGCTGGCAAAGGTATCGTCAAACCATATCGTGCGGCGTCCGCGCCCATGGCCGCCACCACGCCACTTTCCATCGCAGCCTGAGCGGCCTGTCGCGGAACCAGCCCGCCATAGACCGGCGCCCCCGCCGAAGCCTTGAACACGGGGAGGTACATAGACAGCGGCGGCCAGCCGAGTTCAGCCCATTTCAGCGTTGTCGCCAACCGCTCAGGGTCAGACACCGCCTGTGCCGTGACCCGCCCCGCGCCTTCTTCGGTCAGCATTTCCCAGACCACCGCCTTGGGTTTGATCGCCGCGACGGCTTCGGCTTGACGCAGATGATGGTGCCGGTTGTCGTGGGTTTCGCCAAGTAGAACAACGTCGGCCTGCTGCATCTGTTCCAGCACGTCCGCCGGAATTGAATCAGACGCCAAAGCCGCCCCAAACGGAGCGGTCAGAAATGCCACACAGGCACCAATCAGAATCGAAATATGTCTCATGCGAGGAAGTGTTGCACCTCGCGCGATTGCGCTTCAAGGCACTTGCGCATCTTGGCAAAGGCTGCGGCTTCCAATTGTCGCACGCGCTCTTTGGACAAGTTCAATTCCTGCCCAAGACTTTCAAGCGTGCGCGCCGGTTCGCGCAACTTGCGTTCGCGCACTATGAACCGCTCGCGCTCGTTCAGATCCTGCATCGCAGTTACAAGCCATTCACGCAATTGTCGGGTATCGTGTCTGTTTTCAACCGCTTCCGCCGCCTGTTCGCGTTCATCTTCCAGCGTGTCTATCCACTCGCGCCCCTCGTCTTCAGCGGACTGCACGGCGTTCAGAGAGAAATCCGAACCCGACAGCCGCCCCTCCATCATCTCGACATCGCGAAGGGGAACGCCGATCTCGGCCGCGATCAACTGATGCAACTGGTGTTTGTCCAGCGCAACACCATCGTTCACCGCTTCCCGTTCCAGCCGCGCCTGAACCCGCCGCATGTTGAAGAACAGGGATTTTTGTGACGAAGTAGACCCGGTACGCACCATCGACCAGTTGCGCATGACATAGTCCTGAATGCTGGCTTTGATCCACCAGACCGCATAGGTGGAAAAGCGTACGCCACGGTCAGGATCGAATTTGTCGGCGGCCTTCATCAGACCAAGCCCGGCCTCCTGTATCAGGTCATTCATCGGCGCGCCATAACGTTTGAACTTTGCAGCCATCGAAATGGCCAACCGCATGTAGGCATTGATCAAGCGGTGCAGCGCCTCAACATCCCGTTCGTCGCGCCAAGCATAAGCCAGACGCAGTTCCGTTTCGGCGTCCAGAAGTTCCGCCTTCATGGCCTGTCTGGAAATCGACAGTTCTTGCGGGTTGTCCAGTGCCATGCATCTCTCCCAATTTGCAGGCTCGGGGTTGGTCTTGTCATGCTTTGATACGGTCGATACGCAGGACAAAACCAAGTGGATCACTAGAAAGGTAATAAAAGTGCATCCCAGTTTAACCTTAATTCTTGGAGGCGCAGCTTCGGGGAAATCAGCATTTTCCGAGCAACTCGTTGTTTCGACTAAGAAAACTCGCGTTTATTTCGCCACATCACAAGTGTTTGATGAAGAGATGCGCCTAAAAATTGAGCAACATATTGCACAACGCGGCGATGGCTGGACCACAATCGAATCTCCCTTGGATCTGGAACCCCACCTTTCCAAGCTGACTTCAGATCAGGTCTGCCTGATTGACTGCGCGACCATGTGGCTCACAAACCACCTGCTTGCCGAAAACGATCTGGAACAGGCAACGGCGAACCTTCAGGTCGCTTTGCGAAACTGTGCTGCACAGGTAGTCATCGTCAGCAATGAAGTCGGTCAAGGCATCGTGCCCGACAACGCGCTGGCGCGGCGGTTCCGGGAGGCGCAAGGGCGGCTCAACATCGCCTTGGCCGCGCAGGCCGATCTGGTGGTTCAGGTCACCGCAGGATTACCTATGGTCTTGAAAGGGCGATTGCCGTGACCCGGTTGCACCTCGTTCGCCACGGCCCGACCCACGCCAAAACAATGGTCGGCTGGTCCGACCTTCCCGCCGACTTGAGTGACGACGTGGCAATTGCGCGTCTGTCTGCGCATCTTCCCCAAGACGCCCTGGTGATTTCCTCCGACTTATCCCGCGCTGCTGATACCGCGAGCGCCATTCAGGGCCCACGACGACGGCTACCGCATCATGCCGGTCTTCGGGAGATCAATTTCGGTACCTGGGAGTTGCGATCATATACCGAGATCGAAGCCGAGGATCCCCATCTGGCCCGCGCGTATTGGGACTTTCCGGGCGATGTTCGCCCTCCGCAGGGAGAAAGCTGGAACGAGGTACGTGCACGGGTGGACAATGCCATCGATGCGTTGATTTCAACCCATCGGGCGCGCGATCTGATCATCGTGGCCCATTTTGGCGTCATACTCAGTCAGGTGCAGCGCGCATTGGAGATCAATGCAGAAGAGGCTTTTGGCTACCGGATCGACAACCTGTCCGTCACGGAGATTATCAGGTTGGACACCGGATGGTCGGTAGGGCGGATCAATCACCTGCCGTGATGACGCCACTCACAAATGATCGTTTTCTGATCGTTGAAACCACGAATAACGTCAACGCATGACATATGATCTTTTCATCGGTGACCGGCTGTTTTCCAGTTGGTCCCTTCGCGGATGGTTGATGCTTGAGAAATTCGGTATCCCCTATCGCTCGCACATTGTTGGCCTTTATTCCGGCACTATGGCCGCGGATATGCAGCCGCTGGCCCCTGCCCGACTTGTCCCGGCTCTTCGATTGCCGGATGGAACGATAGTAGGGGAAAGCCTGGCCATAGCAGAGACACTGGCCGAAAATCATCCGGATGCGGGCCTTTGGCCAGATGATCCGGCTGCGCGCGCCACGGCCCGGTGGCTTTGCGCTGAAATGGCAGCCGGATTTCATACGCTGCGAAGTGAATGCCCAATGCAGCTGAAGCATTGCTTCAAGGGCTTCGTGCCGTCGTCTGGAACCTTAGCGGACGTGGATCGCGTTCAGACACTTTGGGCGCATGCCCGTTCGGTATCTGGCTGCGATTCCGGCCCCTTGTTCGGCAACTATTCGTTGGCGGATGTATTCTATACTCCGGTAGCCGCGCGCATCATTGGATATGGCCTGCCGGTTTCGGCTGGCAATCGTGAGTATTGCCTCGAACTGCTCAAGGATATCTCTTTGCGGCAATGGCGCGCGATGGGGCTTACGGTTCGATATGAGCCATTTCCCTATTCCAAGGATCTGCCGACCGAATCATGGCCCGTTGGGGGTGAATTGCAGGCCAACACCGTTGAAACCGGCCCCCCGATCAACTCGGTTTGCCCTTATTCCGGCAAACCTGTGACGCATTTCCTTGAGCTGGAAGGGAAGCGATGGGGCTTTTGCAATCGCTTTTGCCGCGACAAAACCGTCGCCGATCCACACGCCTGGCCCAAATTCGTGGACATGGTCGGTCGTCAGTCATGGTAGGAATTAACCATTCTTAAACTCAAATGACGCTAGCAATCTCCTGTTAACCATGAGCAGGGGAAATATGGTCGCCCGCGCCCACACCGTTGCGTTTCAAGGCGTCGAGGCCCGCCCGGTCGAGGTGCAATGTGCCGTCACGCCGGGTCTGCCCGCGTTTTCCATCGTCGGGCTGCCGGACAAAGCGGTCTCCGAAGCCCGTGACCGGGTGCGCAGCGCGCTTAGTTCGATGGCCATTGCGTTGCCGTCCAAGCGGGTGACGATCAACCTGTCACCCGCCGACCTGCCCAAGGAAGGCAGCCATTTCGACCTGCCAATCGCCATGGCGCTTTTGGCCGCGCTGGAAATCATCCCACACGATGCGGTCGAGGGCGCGGTGGCGTTGGGTGAGTTGTCGCTGGACGGCGCACTGATGCCGGTCGTCGGAGCCCTGCCCGCCGCCATGACTGCCGCCGAACATGACCGCATTCTGCTTTGCCCCCGCGCCTCCAGCGCCGAGGCAGCCTGGGTTGGGGCCACGCAGGTGATTGGGGCAGATACCTTGGGCGCGGTCGTCCGGCACTTTTCCGGCCAGTCACCCTTGCCCGAGGCCCAACCGGGAGAGGTTGACTTGTCTCCCTGTCCCCGCGACCTGCGCGACGTGAAAGGACAGGAACGGGCTAAACGTGCGCTTGAGATCGCCGCCGCCGGGCGGCACCATCTGATCATGATCGGCACGCCCGGCTCGGGAAAATCCATGCTTGCCGCACGCATTCCTGGCATACTACCGCCATTGACCGCCGCCGAGGCGCTGGAAACCTCGATGATCCAGTCGTTGTGCGGACTAATGGATGAGGGTGGGATCAGCCGGACCCGCCCCTTTCGGGAACCGCACCATACCGCTTCGATGGCCGCCATCGTTGGTGGTGGCAAAGGGGCGAAACCGGGCGAGATTTCGCTGGCCCATAACGGCGTTCTGTTCATGGATGAGTTTCCAGAGTTTCCGCGCACCGTTCTGGAGACCCTGCGCCAGCCAATCGAAACCGGCGAGGTCATGGTTGCCCGTGCCAATGCGCACGTGAAGTATCCCTGCCGTTTCATGCTGGTGGCCGCCGCGAACCCATGCAAGTGCGGGTATCTGACCGATCCCGGTCGGGCCTGTGCCCGTGCGCCCAATTGCGGCGACGATTATCTGGGGCGCATCTCCGGCCCACTGATGGACCGTTTTGATTTGAGGATGGAAGTGCCACCGGTCGGGTTCACGGATCTCGATCTGCCGCCTTCGGGTGACAGTTCCGCTACCGTGGCCATTCGGGTCGCGGCCGCGCGCGAGGTGCAGGCCCAGCGCTTTCGCGACCATCCACGGATCAGGCAGAACGCCGATGTCGAAGGCAAGACTCTGGAACAGATCGCTACGCCCGATTCCGAAGGCAAGGAACTGCTGTTGAAAGCGGCCGACCGCTTCGGCCTGTCGGCGCGCGCATATCACCGCATCCTACGTGTTGCGCGCACCATTGCCGATCTGGAAGGCACAGAGGATGTGCGCCGCCCCCATGTGGCCGAGGCGCTGAGTTTTCGGATCAGCGCCAAGGTAACTGCCTAGATTTTTGCCTCTATCGCCAGCCAGATCTTCTCGGCGATGTTGACGCCGTTGAAACGCTCCAACTCCTGAATTCCGGTGGGAGAGGTCACGTTGATCTCGGTCAGATATTCGCCGATCACGTCGATTCCTACGAAAACCTGGCCCTTTTCTTTCAGCAAAGGCCCGATAGCCGCGCAGATTTCCAGGTCACGTTCTGAAAGGCCGATTTTTTCCGGGCGACCGCCCACATGCATGTTCGACCGGGTCTCGCCTTCGGCAGGAACACGGTTGATTGCGCCAACTGCCTCGCCATCGACCAGAATCACCCGCTTGTCTCCATTGCGGACATCCGGCAGGAATTTCTGCACGATCAATGGCTCGCGCGAGAATCCGGTGAACAGTTCATGCAGCGAAGAGAGGTTGCGGTCATTCTCATCCAACCGGAACACGCCTGCACCGCCGTTACCATAAAGCGGTTTCAGGATGATGTCGCCATGCTTGGCCTTGAACGCCTTGATTGTCTGCAGGTCGCGCGCAATCGTTGTGGGTGGCGTCAGGTTAGGAAAATCCAGAACCAGAAGCTTTTCGGGATAGTTCCGAACCCAGAACGGATCGTTCACCACCAGCGTTTTCCCCTTGAGCCGGTCCAACAAATGCGTCGACGTGATGTAATGCATGTCGAATGGCGGATCCTGTCGCAGCCAGACCACGTCATAGTCGCCCAGATCGACCTCACGCTCGGGTCCCAACACCGCCGGATTTCCGGCAACACGCTGTATCGTCATGTCATGACCACGTGCGGTGATCCGACCTTCCTGATAGGCAAGATGGTCAGGCCCATAGAAAAACAGATCATGCCCGCGTGCCTGTGCCTCTTCAGCCAGACGGAACGAACTGTCCGCATTTATGTTCACGGCCCCGATCGGGTCCATCTGAAAGGCGATTTTCATGACGCGTCCCTCATTTCCACGCCAGATACATGGCGCAGCATGCAGGGGGGTGCAATGGCGTTCAGATCAAACCAAACGCGTTTTCGAGAATTTGAAAGCGCCCCGCCACATCGACAAGGGCCACGTCGAATCGCGCATTGGTCAACTGTCCGTCTGGTTCGCGTGCCAAAAACTCTTCGGCTGACGCGGCAATCCGCGCCATCTGCCGACGACCCAGGGATTCGGCGGCGCGATCGAAACTGTCGCTTTTTTTGACTTCGATGAAAACGATTCCATCGCCGTTCCGAGCGATCAGGTCTATTTCACCCCCGGCTCCGCGCCAGCGTCGTTGCAGAATTGTGAACCCACGCTTCTGATAGTCCGACGCGATGCGATCTTCGGCGGCCAGCCCGGAGTGATAGGCTATCGACCCACGCACCGATTTGTTCCGCATTTCACCCTTTTCCCAGTTTCAACGCCTTTTGGTACAGAGGACGCCGTGGCAGGTCGTACATCCTTGCAACCAGATCCGCCGCGTCCCGAACTGAATGCGTTTCTAATGCAGTCCTCAATGCCTCTTCTACGTCCAACTCGCTAATGCTTTGTGAACGCGGCCGGTCGACCAGCACCACGATCTCTCCCTTGACCGACGCCCCTTTGTAAGCGTCCGCAAGTTCGATCAGTGGTCCGCGCCGGATCTCCTCGAATTTCTTGGTCAACTCCCGACACACAGCCGCAGGGCGGTCGCCGCCCAACGTCTCGGACATATCCGTCAAACTTGCCGCAATCCGTTTGGGAGATTCGTAGAACACAAGCGTTCCGGGAACATCGCGCAGGGCCTCAAGTCGCGCCTGCCGCGCGCCCGATGCATTGGGCAAGAAACCTGCGAAAAAGAAGGCGTCGGTCGGCAGCCCTGCGAGTGTTAGCGCAGTCAACACCGCAGACGGACCGGGCGCGCATGTGACGGTGTGACCGGCCTCGGTGGCCTGACGCCCCAGATCGTACCCCGGATCGGCTATCAAGGGCATGCCTGCCTCGGAGGCATAGGCGACCGATGAACCTTGGGACAGTGCCTCCAGCAATTTTTCGCGTGCTGCCGCTCCACTGTGGTCGTGATAAGCCAGTATCCGCCGCCCGTCCAACGGAACCCCGTGAATTTCCATCAGGCGGCGTACGCTGCGAGTATCCTCTGCCGCGATCACGTCCGCCGATGCCAGAACGTCCAGCGCCCGAAGCGTGATGTCTCGGGCCGTGCCGATCGGCGTTGCGATAAAGTACAGTCCGGGCGTCAATCTGGTCTTTTGGAAATTCAACTCTGGACCCCCTCTGCGTGACGTTTATTATCGCGGATCAACACAAGGCGGCATCTCAGACCGCCAGATCAGGGAGTTTTGATTTAGATGTTCAGCCTTTGCAAGCCTGCCCGCAAACTGGCCTTGTCCGCAATGGCCCTCGCCGCGGCCGGATTCCTGTCGGCCTGTGACCCGGTCGCCACCGGCGGCGGCCCGTCGATCAACACTTCGAAACCTGTGCCGGTCGCGCTGCTGGTGCCGCGTGGTTCGCCGCAATCGGGCGACGCGGTTCTGGCGCAAAGCCTTGAAAACTCGGCGCGGCTGGCAATCGCGGATTTGCAGAATGTCCAGATCGACCTGCGCGTTTACGACACTGCGGGCAACGCCACCACGGCAGCCGCCGTGGCGCAGCAAGCGGTGGATGACGGGGCCAAGATCATCCTCGGCCCGGTTTATGCCCAAGCTGCAAACGCGGCGGGGCTGGCCGTTTTGAACGACAATGTCAATGTGCTGTCGTTTTCGAACAACACCAACATCGCCGGCGGCAATGTCTTTGTTCTTGGTCCGACCTTTGACAACACCGCCAACCGCCTGACCACTTATGCGGCACGTCAAGGCAAGACCAACATGGTCGTCGTCTACAGCAATGACGAGGCGGGGCAGGTCGGCAAGGCCGCCATAGACCGCGCGATCAGCCGCACCAGTGTGCGCAAAGCGGGCGATATCAGTTATGAACGCTCGCAACAGGGAGTCATCAACTCGGTCCCGACAATCAAGTCGACTGTGGATGCCTCTGGCGCGGATTCGATTTTCCTGACCGCAACTACGGCTGGTGCCTTGCCGCTGTATAGCCAATTGCTGCCCGAAGCAGGCGTTTCACCGGCAACCACTCAATTCATCGGTCTGACGCGCTGGGATATACCGGCGCAGACACTGGAACTGCCGGGTGTTCAGGGGGGCTGGTTCGCCCTGCCCGACCCTGCCAAGGCACAGGCGTTCAACTCGCGCTATCAAGCAACTTATGGCGGCGCCCCGCACCCTATTGGCGGGCTTGCCTATGACGGCATCGCGGCAATCGGCGCACTGGTCAGTGCTGGCAAATCGGATGCATTGACAGGGGCCGCGCTGACGCAAGGCGCGGGCTTTCAAGGTGTGGGCGGTATTTTCCGCTTGCGTCCCGACGGAACTAATGAACGCGGACTGGCCGTTGCCACGATCCAGAACAAACAGGTGGTTGTGATTGACCCTGCCCCAACAAGCTTCTCTGGCGCCGGCTTCTGATCCGGCCACCTATCCCAGACCCGGTGACGAGCTGATCTGCGCGCCCGAAGCAATTTTCGACCACAGTGCGGTGCGCACCCGCATCGCGGAATTGCGTGAGACGTGCAGCGACAACGCGACCTTGCGAACAGAGGTCGTGAAAATCCTGCGCGGGGTTCAGAAATCCGGCCGCGCCGCGATTGCCGAGGCCTTTTCCGCGCAACCCTTTGCTGCGCGACCGCTCACTCGGGCGTACACCTATCTGACGGACGGACTGGTCCACACGGCCTTGCACGTCGCCGGTGAAATCCTGCACCCGCTGGCCAATCCGACGCGCGGCGAACGCATCGCGGTTCTGGCCGTCGGTGGTTATGGCCGTGGCGAGATGGCGCCCTTTTCAGACGTCGATCTGCTGTTCCTGACACCGTACAAAATCACGGCCTGGGCCGAAAGCGTGATCGAATCCATGCTATACATGCTATGGGATTTACGGCTGAAGGTCGGACATTCTTCGCGGACGATCAAGGATTGCCTGCGACTTGGCACCGACGATTTCACCATCCGCACGGCAATGCTGGAGCATCGGTTTCTGGTTGGGGACCAGGCGTTGGCGAAAGAGCTGAACAAACGCCTTCACGCCGACCTGTTCAAAGGATCAGAAGGCGAGTTTATCGAAGCCAAACTGAACGAGCGTGACGAGCGCCACCACAAACAGGGTGAGCGTTACATGGTCGAACCCAACGTCAAGGAAGGCAAAGGCGGCCTGCGTGACCTGCAATCGCTCTATTGGATCGCCAAGTATGTCTATGATGTTCAAGATGTGGCGGAACTGGTACCGCTGGGCCTGTTCACCAAGGACGAATTCAACACGTTTGTGCAGGCCGAAGAGTTTCTTTGGGCCGTCCGCTCACATCTGCATCTGGTCACCGGACGGGCCACCGAACAGCTGACCTTTGATATGCAGGTCGAGGTGGCGGAACGCATGGGATACAAGGACCGGGCCGGTCGGCGCGGTGTTGAGATTTTCATGCAGAAGTACTTCCGCGAGGCGACACGCGTTGGCGAACTGACCCGAATCTTTCTGACCAAGCTGGAAGCGGCGCACATGAAAAGTGCCCCCTTGCTGCAACGCATTTTCCGCCGCCGCCGCAGGCTGAAAGCAGGCTACAAGGTGGTTCATGGGCGGCTGGCCGTTGTCGATCCCAAGAAATTTCTGGCCGACAAGATGAACCTTCTGCGCCTCTTCGAGGAAGGCTTGCGGACGGGTATGCTGATCCACCCCGATGCGATGCGGCTGGTGACAGCAAACCTTGACCTGATTGACGAAGACATGCGCAACGACAAGGATGCGCAACGCATTTTCCTTGATCTGATGCTCAAACATGGCAATCCCGAACGTGCCCTCAGGCGCATGAACGAACTGGGGGTGCTCACGGCCTTTCTGCCGGAATTCGAGCCCATTGTCGCTATGATGCAGTTCAACATGTATCACAGCTATACGGTGGACGAGCATACGATCCAGACCATCGTCAACCTTGCCCAGATCGAGCGCGGAGAGTTGATCGAGGAATTGCCGCTCGCCTCATCCATCCTCAAACGCGGGGTCAACCGCAAGGTTCTGTATGTCGCCTTGCTGCTGCACGATATCGCCAAGGGGCGGCCTGAAGATCATTCGATCCTGGGCGCCAAGATCGCCCGCAAGGTAGCACCGCGGCTGGGACTTAACAAATCCGACAGTGAAACTGTCGAATGGTTGGTGCGGTATCACCTGCTGATGTCCGACATGGCACAAAAGCGCGACATTTCCGACCCGCGTACCGTCCGGGATTTTGCCAAGGCAGTGCAGACCGTCAAGCGGCTGGACTTGCTGACGGTTCTGACCGTCTGCGATATTCGCGGTGTCGGGCCGACCACCTGGAACAACTGGAAAGCCACGCTGCTCAGGGCGCTCCACAAGGAAACCAAACGGGCATTGGAAACCGGGA
Source organism: Ruegeria sp. YKSF57 (assembly GCF_059612585.1). NCBI lineage: Bacteria > Pseudomonadati > Pseudomonadota > Alphaproteobacteria > Rhodobacterales > Roseobacteraceae > Ruegeria > Ruegeria sp. YKSF57. The sequence goes on from NZ_JBXWQW010000020.1 coordinate 43,065, forward strand.
TGGAGGATCTCAACCGTGCCAATCGGGGCGCGGAGGCCAAGAAGGCTCTGCGCGAGGCGCTGGAGGAGTGGTCCAAGGTTGATCTCAAAACCGAGACCGGGCGCCACTATGACCCCTATTGGCAGGGTCTGAACTTGTCGACCCACATCGAGTTCGCAGACATGCTGCGGGTTCTGGACGAAAGCGGCGATGAAGGCGCGATGGAAATCCGGCTGCAACCAGACGAGGATCGCGACGCCACCCGTGCCTGTTTCGCGATGGGCGATCATCCTGGCATTTTTGCCCGCATTGCCGGTGCACTTGCCTTGGCCGGCGCCAATGTGGTCGATGCCCGAAGCTATACCACCAAGGACGGCTATGTGACCGATGCCTTCTGGATACAGGATGCCGAAGGCCATCCGTTCGAAGCCTCGCGCCTTCCTCGCCTCACCCAGATGATCCACAAGACGCTGAAAGGCGAAGTGGTGGCTCGGGATGCCTTTAAGTCGCGTGATAAGATCAAGAAGCGCGAAAAAGCGTTCAATGTGCCCACACACATCACTTTCGACAATGATGGGTCAGAAATTTACACGATCATCGAAGTGGACACACGCGACCGGCCCGGGCTGCTTTATGATCTGGCGCGCACTCTGGCTGCCGCGAATGTCTATATAGCAAATGCAGTCATTGCCACATATGGGGAACAGGTGGTCGACACGTTCTATGTCAAGGACATGTTTGGTCTGAAGTACTACTCGGACAGCAAGCAGCGTGGACTTGAATCCAAGCTGCGCAAGGCGATCACCGAAGGCGCTGAGCGGGCCGCGTCATGAAGCCCATCAGACTGCTTTCGGGGCTGTTCACGGTCGGGTTCTGGACCCTCGCCAGTCGAATTTTGGGGTTTCTCAGGGAAATTCTGTTGGCCGCCTATATTGGCCCCGGCCCGGTGATGGACGCCTTTGTCGCCGCGTTCCGCCTACCCAACATGTTCCGCCGTTTTTTCGCCGAAGGCGCGTTCAATGCAGCTTTCGTGCCTATGTTCTCGAAGCGGTTGGAAGGTGGCGAAGACGCCGAAAGTTTTGCACGGGCCGCGTTCAACCTGCTGGGCGCGGCGGTTCTGGCGCTGGTTGGGCTGGCGATGATTTTCATGCCGGCTCTGGTCTGGGTCACGGCCGAAGGTTTCTATGGAGACGAACGTTTCGAGCTGGCCGTCGGCTATGGATATGTCGTCTTTCCCTATATCCTGTTCATGTCGCTGGCAGCGCTGTTTTCCGGAGTGCTGAACGCCACCGGTCGGTTTGCCGCTGCCGCCGGAGCCCCCGTCCTGCTGAACATCTTTGCCTGTGCGGCAATGATTTTGGGCGCCGTTCTTGGTGGCGATGTCATCAACTGGTTGATCTGGGTGATCCCTCTTGCGGGTATCGCGCAATTGACACTTGTCTGGGTTGCGACAGAGCGCGCGGGCATCAGCATCCGACCCGGCCTGCCCCGCCTTTCCCCCGAGATGCGCCATATGGTGCGCATTGCACTGCCCGCTGCGTTGGCGATGGGCGTAACCCAGGTGAACCTTGTTGTCGGGCAACTGGTGGCGTCAAAAACCGAAAAGGCAGTGAGCTGGCTATTTGCGGCCGATCGTTTGTACCAACTCCCGCTCGGGGTTGTGGGCATTGCTGTCGGGATCGTGTTGCTTCCCGATCTGTCACGCCGATTGAGGGCCGGGGACGATATCGGAGCACGCGATGCGTTTTCGCGTGCTGGGGAGTTTTCAATGCTCCTGACACTTCCCTCCACCGTTGCATTGGTGGTCATTCCGCTGCCTCTCGTCTCGGTCCTGTTCCAACGCGGCCACTTCAGTGCCGAAGACAGCGCCGCCACCGCCCTCGCCGTTGCCATCTACGGATTAGGTTTGCCAGCCTTCATGCTGCAGAAACTGCTGCAACCGCTCTTCTTCGCCCGCGAAGACACCAAATCGCCTTTTCGTTATGCGGTCGTCGCGATGGTGATCAACGCCACGCTCGCGTTTGGCCTCTACCCGGTCATCGGTTGGATCGCCCCGGCGATTGCGACCTCGGTTGCCGGCTGGGTCATGGTTCTACAACTTTCCTTGGGTGCACGCCGCATGGGTGAGGTCGCGCGGTTCGACGACCGGTTCCGCAAGCGCGCCTGGCGGATTGCCGCAGCATCCGCGATTATGGGTTTTGTACTGATTGCCATCGTATCGCTGTTCGACTGGATTTTTGCCGTGCCAAGCTGGAGATACATGGCTTTGCTAGGTTTAATTGCCATCGCCGCAGTCGTCTATTTCGGTTCGGGCCAGGCACTCGGCGCCTTCCGTGTGTCCGAATTCAAACGGGCGATGCGCAGGTCATGAGCAAGCTCGACCTTCCCGCAGGCACCGTTGTGTTCCGCCCAGGTCAAGAGTGTCCAGGATTTGTTCGGCTGGCCCAAGGTACGATCCGGGTAACACTGACGGCCCCGAATGGTCGCGAAGTTGTCCTTTATCGTGTGAATCCCGGTGATGTCTGCCTGCAAACCTTCGCCTGCCTCACCGAGGGCCGCAGTTATTCTGCCGAAGGAGTGGCCGAAACGGCGATCAAAGGCGAAATCATCCCTCATGCGGCCTTTCGTTCGGCCATGGCCTCGGATGAAGGTTTTCGAACCGAGGTCCTGACTGCCGTCGCCCGCCGTTTTGCCGATTTCGAACAGCTTGTCGAAGAGGTCGCCCTGACCGGTTTTGACGCCCGGCTCGCCCGCGTCCTGTTGCGGCTTGCAAAAGAAGGGGTGGTACAGGCCACGCATGAGGCGCTGGCCACCGAAACCGCCTCGGGTCGGGCCTTTGTCAGCCGCCGTCTAGCGGAATTTGCCCGCCTCGGTCTGGTCGAATTGGCACGCGGGAAGGTCACAATACTGGACACAGCCGGATTGGAGCGACTTACCGCCGAAGAACGGTGACACTGTCACCGACCAGGTTCCGAAATGGGATCATAACGGACCCATCAACTGCATCTGATTTCGGAGAATCATCATGATCCGCAACGAAGGAACCTTTGATCGCGCCGCCCGTGTTCTGCTGGGCCTCGTCCTTCTGTCACTCACCGTCATCGGCCCGCAAAGCATGTGGGGTCTGATCGGGATCATCCCATTGGTGACAGGTGTATTCGGGTATTGCCCGCTGTATCACATCTTGGGTCTCAACACCTGTCCCATGAAGAAATAAGACCTTTGCGCCGGGTCAGTCCCGGCGCAAACGACTGACAATCCGCGCCCATCCACCCGGTGCCAGAAAGAACGACAAACCGAATCCTGTGGCAAACCCACCCAGATCGGCGACCCAGTCCCCGGTGCCGCCAAAGAGCAGGCCGAACAGCAGTTGCAACCCCATCAGCACCGCAATAAGGCTGAAGGCGCGCGCCTGATTAGCGCCCACCAACGACAGCTTGCGCCACAAAAGCCAGGTGAATGCCCCGATCAAGCCGTAGACGGCGGGAAACCCACCGATCAATGGGTAGCGCGGATCGAGGAATATGGCATAGGCCAGCGCACCTCCGATGCCCGAAAGAACAAAGATCAGGATCATCGCCACGCTGCCGAATACCTCGCCGACCATCTTGCCCATTGCCAGGACGAAGACGCAGACAAATACCGCCTGTGTGAAACTGCCATGGACAAAGGGGTAAGTGACAAATCGGATAACATGCTCTATCGGCCAGCGCCCAGTCTCGACCATCCAATCAAAGATATCGGCGGAGAATGCATAGGACTGAATCGCCGCCAATCGCCAACCGACCGCTTCTGGCCCGCCGACCAGCCCGCGCGCACCAAGCGTAAAACTCAGTTCGACCCCCATGATGAACAGAACCAGCGCCACCACCACGGGCGGCAACGGGTTTACTGCTGGGGTGTAATGGTCACTGCTCATGGGCTGGCCTTTCGCGGCTGTTGACGTCCCTTGGCCTCATGGGTAAGCGACGGAAGCCGATTTTTCCAGACGGGAGTTCTCTTCCATGACCAAGACAAAGTTCACGCCGCGGGTGTTTTCCGGCATCCAGCCCTCGGGCGGGCTGACGCTTGGCAATTACCTTGGCGCGATGAAACGCTTTGTGGACATGCAGGGGCCAGAGTTCGAAACCATCTATTGCATGGTCGACCTGCACGCGATCACCGTCTGGCAGGACCCCGCAGCGCTTGCACACAACACGCGTGAACTGTGTGCAGGGTTCATCGCCGCGGGCATCGATCCTGAACAATCCATCCTGTTCAATCAAAGCCAGGTACCCGAGCATGCCCAATTGGCGTGGATTTTCAATTGCGTCGCCCGAATGGGCTGGATGCAACGGATGACACAATGGAAGGACAAGGCTGGCAAGAACCAGCAGAACGCCTCGCTGGGTCTCTTTGCCTATCCTTCGCTGATGGCCGCCGACATCCTGATCTATCATGCCACCCATGTGCCGGTGGGTGAGGATCAGAAACAGCATCTGGAACTGACCCGCGACATCGCAATCAAGTTCAACAACGACTATGGCACCGATTTCTTTCCCGTCACCGAACCAGTGATCGAGGGCGCCGCGACCCGCGTCATGAGTTTGCGTGACGGGTCCAAAAAGATGTCAAAGTCTGACCCCTCTGACATGAGCCGGATCAACATGACCGATGACGCCGACGCCATCGCCAGGAAGATCCGCAAAGCCAAAACCGATCCCGATGCTCTGCCGTCCGAAGCAAAGGGTCTGGAAGAGCGGCCAGAGGCGCGAAACCTGGTCAACATTTTTGCCGCGCTTGCCGATCAAAGCATTGATCAGGTTCTGACCGAGGTAGGCGGCAAACAGTTTGGCGAGTTCAAACCGATGCTGGCCGATCTGGCGGTTGCCAAGCTTGCCCCCATTTCGGGCGAAATGGCCCGGTTGATGGACGATCAGGCCGAGATTGACCGGATTCTCGCACGTGGAGCAGAGCGAGCTCGCGAAGTTTCCGTGCCCATTCTGCGAAAGACCTATGAAATTGTCGGGATGGTCGGCGCTACGTAACGAAGACGCCATGCGAACCGCCCCGCTTCAGTCTTTTGCGCGGTGGCGGGCGCGGGTTGACCAGACCCGCAGATCCGAGAACGTCTTGACCGTCGCGGCAAGAACCAACGCGCTCAGCACGGCCTTGGACAGCGTCTCCATCGTTCCCTGGATCATCAGGGCGTGAACAATGCCGCCGACGACAATCACCGCCGCACAGGCAGTGTGGCCGCGTCTCCAGTTACGCCATTTCAGGCGCCGACGGAGTGCTGCCAGAAGCACCGAAGCGAACACGGCCCACATCGCAATGACACCCCAGAACGAGAACGGCGTCGGTGACACGAACAGCAGCGCGTCGACTACATCCGGGGGGCTGGTGATCCAGAGACCGACAACATGAACCACCACCGTTGCGGCCAGACAGATGCCAACCCCGCGATGCACGCGTCGGCTGCGGTAAGTGGAAAGCCCTGGCAATAACCCGCCTGCCAGAAGGGGCTGTACAAGCAAAAGACTCATCGCGACAACGCCAGCAAACCCTGCCATGATGTAAACCGGATTTCGCCAGGCCAGCAGCGGACTCATCGCTGCGGCGGCGACCGGCACGATGAGTACAATCGCGAGCGCACTCCAAATCAGGATCACGCGCAATTGACCTGCCCCAGTGAACGCCACCGCGATCAGACAGGCCGAAGCACGAAATGCGCAATAAGGCTGGTGTCTTTTGCGCTGCGCATGATGGGGCGCAGGAATACCGTGTCGAATTCGCCGCTGTCATAAGCGAGATGGCCATGCGGCTGACCGAAGGCGGGGACGATCTGCGGCATTTCCAACTGGAAAACCCCACGTTCGTCAGTGAGCGTGGCTCCGTGACTGTGCGGTTCACGCTCGTGCCCTTCGGTCGTATGCGCCCAGATCTGGATTCTTTGCCCGGCGAGCGGCGCACCATCCCCGGCGCGTCGCACCGTCCCTGTCATCCAGAACCCGCCGCCCCCGATCCTTTCCACGATCGGAGCTCCCGGCAGATAATTGTTGGCCCCACCTCGCATCGAGGGCGTAGGCGCAAGATCTTGGGCGCGGGCAGGAACCAGATGGCCCGACATACCGGTCGCCACAAGGGCGCCGCCCGTGACAAGAAGGGAACGGCGGGTGAAGAAAGAAGTCTGCATGTGTTGGTCTCCTGTCCAACGGTCAGACACACGGTCAGCCTGATGGGACCGGTCGCATCCGTACTTCCTCCAATCATAACATACCTGAAGTGTTTCCGGGAACAGGACACGGAGAGACATGGCAAAGCACAATCAACGTTTCGTGAGCGTGCTCTGCCGTTTTTTTTATCGAGTGACCCAGCGCGTCTCAGGCCGCCTTCTGGTGCAGGATCTCGTGGACGATGGCTTCGGCCACGTCATTGGGGCTAACCGATTGATTGACCGCACGAGTCAAAATCCGGTCCATCGTACGATCCAGCGCTTCCAGCTTTCCTGCGACCCAATCCGTTCGATTGGCGATCTGCAGGATTTCCGTCGCCACGTTGATGATTCCACCACCATTGGCCACGAAATCGGGCGCATAGAGAATGCCGCGGTCATGCAGGCGCTGCGCATCGGCTTCGGCTGCCAACTGGTTGTTGGCCCCACCTGCCACCGCGCCAACCTTGAGCAGCGGAATAGTGGCGTCGTTCAGGATCGCCCCGATAGCGCAGGGGGCGAAGATGTCGGCCGCTGCCTCATAGACTGCGTCTGGCTTTACCGGCTGGGCCGCGAACTCTTCGGCCACGCGCGCCACCTGTTGCGCATCAATATCGGTAACCATCAACCCGGCGCCAGCGTCGGTCAGCAGCTTGCACAGATGGTGACCTACATGTCCCAGCCCCTGTACCGAAACCGTCTTGCCAGTCAAGTCAGACGATCCGAACCGGTGCCGGGCTGTCGTCCGGATCGCATTAAAAATCCCGCGCGCGGTGATTGGAGAAGGATCGCCGCTGGCAAACTCGCCATCGGCGAGCCCTGCAACAAAGCGCGTTTCGGTCCCGATCATCGCCATGTCGGCGGGTGTCATGCCCATATCCTCGGCGGTCCAATAGCGGCCCTCAAGGCTTTGCACCGCGCGGCCAAAAGCCTGCATCAGTTCGGGTGTCTTGTCTATGGTGGGGTCGCCGAGGATGACGGCCTTGCCCCCGCCCAGGGGAAGATCGGCCGCGGCATTCTTGAAAGTCATGCCGCGCGACAGGCGCAAGGCATCATTCAGCGCCTCTGCCGGATGGCCGTAGGGGCGCATTCTCACGCCACCCGCAGCGGGACCAAGTTGTGTGGAATGTATTGCAATGAATCCTTTGAGGCCAACTTCCGTGTCTTCAAATTGGATGACCTGCTCATGATCAGGCACATCAACCGCAACAATCTTCATTTGTCGTCTCCAATGATATTATCGAGTCATCGCACGGAGTTTGGAGCGATTTTCACCAAGATTGCCTGTCGACAAACGCTGTGTTAGCGATTTCACCTACAGAGTAACTAATTTTTGGGTGGATTCACTAAATGGACGAGATAGATCGCAGAATCGTACGCGCCTTGCAGCGCGACGGACGAATAACTGTCACCGAGCTTGCGGAGACCATCGGACTGTCAGCAACGCCCTGCGCAAGGCGGCTGGAACGACTTCAGAAGGACAAAGTCATCACCGGTTATGCCGCCCAGGTCGATCCGGCAAAACTCGGGCTGGGAGTGTCGATATTCGTTTCGGTTGAGCTGGACAAACAGGACAGGGCGGCCATCGATGCGTTCGAACGCGCGATCCGGCGCTGCGAAGAGGTGATGGAATGTTACCTCATGACCGGGTCGCGAGATATCCTGCTGCGGGTGGTCGCCGCCGATCTGTCGGCCTTTGACGCGTTTCTTGAAAATCGCTTGATGCAGATTCCAGGCATCAGAAATCTGCGGTCAAATTTCGCGTTGCGCACCATGGTCAAACGTGAGGTTCTGCCCATGGCAATCTGAAAAAGGTCTGGACCCCTGACCCACTCCGCCCTACCTTTCGCGCAAACGAGGGAGTGAGAGATGGCCGCCGGCACCAATATCCGCACATATTTCAATGGCACCTGGCATGACGGGAACACTCCGATCATGCACGCAGCCGATCACGGGGCCTGGCTGGGCTCTTCAGTATTCGACGGGGCGCGGTATTTCGATGGGTTGGCTCCTGATCTGGATGCCCATTGTGCCCGCACCAATCGCTCGGCCGAGGCGCTGATGCTCACGCCCTCGGTAAGTGTCGAGGACATGGTTCAAATCATCCGTGAGGGACTAAAACCCTATGGCCCCGACAAGGCGGTCTATATCCGGCCTATGTATTGGGCGATTGATGGTGATACCTCGACCATTGCCCCCAAAGAGGACAGCACTGCTTTTGCCGTGTGCCTCGAAGAAATCCCCATGGCGCCTGCAACGGCTGCGGCGACACTGACGAAGACCCGTTTCCGCCGCCCGGTATTGGAGGATGCCGTTGTCAACGCCAAGGCCGGGTGCCTTTATCCCAACAATGCCCGCATGGTTCGCGAGGCGCGGTCAAAAGGGTTTTCCAACGCTTTAGTGGCTGATGCAATGGGCAACGTGGCCGAAACGGCAACGGCAAACATCTTCATGGTCAAGGATGGCGAGGTGTTTACTCCCATCGCCAACGGCACTTTTCTGGCTGGGATCACTCGTGCGCGACATATGAAAAACCTTCGCGCCGATGGGGTGACAGTGCATGAAAAGGTTCTGACTTTTGCCGATTTCCACGAGGCGGACGAAGTGTTCATGTCCGGCAACATGAACAAGGTCACGCCGGTCACTGCACTGGACGAAACACAATTCCAAGTTGGACCTATCGCCCGTCGAACACGCGAGTTGTATTGGGACTGGGCCGCGTCAAACGGGTGATTGCTTGAACGCTGTCAGTTGCCACTTGCTCTTTGCTGCGGCATGATCGCCGCAAACTGAAAGGTAATTCATGCGTAAGTTCCTTGTCGTCCTGGATGACAGTCGCGAATGTCTGAACGCCATGCGCTTTGCCGCAATGCGTGCGGCGCACACCGGTGGTGGCGTGACAATTCTGTCGGTCATACCGCCAGACGAATTCAACCACTGGATCGGTGTAGGTGAGGTGATGCGCGAAGAAGCGCGCGAGCGTATCCATGCGCATTTCGAAGTGTTCGCCAAATGGATGCGGGACAAGCAGGGGATTGAACCGGAACTGGCAATCCGCGAAGGCGAGGCGGTGCCGGAAATCATTGAACATGTACAGACTGATCCGGAAATCGGTGTTCTGGTTCTGGGTGCCGGGACCGACAAGAAAGGTCCCGGTCCACTGGTCACGCAACTGACCCGTAATTCTGGAAGCCTGCCAATCCCAATCACCATCGTTCCGGGCGATCTGAGCAAGGAGAAGCTCGAAGAAATCACCTGAGGCAAGCGGATGAAGAGGCGCATTCAATTCTGGTTCGAGTTCGCCTCGACATACTCCTATCTCAGCGCCATGCGAATCGTAGAGGCGGCGGCCAAGCACGACGTAGCAGTGGATTGGCAGCCGTTTCTTTTGGGTCCGATTTTTGCCGAACAGGGATGGGACAATTCGCCCTTCAACCTGTATCCCGCCAAAGGCCGCTATATGTGGCGGGATCTGGAGCGCCTGAGCGCGACGCGCGAGTTACCATTTGTGCGACCTGATCCCTTCCCGCAAAATGGGCTAGCTGCTGCTCGCATCGCATTGGCAGCCCGGGAATTGGGCAAGGCAGGTCAGTTTGTTCGGGCCGTATTCGACGCCGAGTTCGGAATTGGGCAGGATATCTCAAAACCTTCGGTTCTGACCGCTTGCCTTGCTGCGGCGGATTTGCCGGACACCCTGCTGGAGCGGAGCACGTCACCCGAGATTAAGTCGACTTTGTTTGAACAGGTCGCCAAGGCCAAAACGCTTGGCATCTTCGGTGCACCCAGCTTTATAGTCGGGGATGAGCTATATTGGGGTGATGATCGGCTGGATCAGGCGCTCGCACATGCCGCCACCTTTTAGAATCGTTCCAAATATTGACTTCCCTTGGTTCTGCCCGCATATCAATGCCAAGCGAAACGGAGTGCTGCCATGTTCATCCAGACCGAATCGACCCCGAATCCGGCGACCCTGAAATTCCTGCCCGGCCAGACGGTTCTGGAAGCGGGAACTGCCGATTTTCCTACAGCTGACGCAGCATTGAAATCCCCGCTTGCGGCGCGGATATTCTCGGTGAATGGCGTCACTGGCGTGTTTTTCGGCAACGATTTCGTAACCGTCACCAAGGCAGACGGGATTGAATGGGATCACATCAAACCCGCGATACTGGGCGCGGTGATGGAACACTATCAATCAGGTCAGCCGGTGATGGGCGCCGATGCCTCTACCGCCTCGGGCCATGCCGATCACGATGGCGAAGATGCCGAGGTCGTCAACCAAATCAAGGAATTGCTGGACAGCCGAGTTCGACCTGCCGTTGCGCAAGATGGTGGGGACATAACATTCCACGGGTTCGATCGGGGCGTTGTCTATCTGCACATGCAAGGCGCCTGTGCGGGATGCCCGTCGTCCACCTTGACACTGAAGATGGGAATCGAAAACCTGTTGCGCCACTACATTCCCGAAGTGACCGAGGTTCGGCCTGTTGCCGTCTGATCGCCTGATCCTCGGTTTTGACACATCGGCCGCGCATTGCGCGGCCGCTTTGTTGCAGGGATCAAACATCATCGCTTCTACTGCCGAGGCCATGACGCGCGGCCAAGCCGAACGGCTGATGCCGCTACTGGAGGAGCTTCTCTGGCAAAATAACGCGAAATGGCGCGATCTGACGGCCATTGGCGTGGGCATCGGGCCCGGAAATTTCACGGGTATTCGAATATCGGTATCCGCCGCACGCGGCCTTTCGCTGGGGTTGGGCATACCCGCAGTTGGCGTTTCAGGCTTCGAATCTCATGCGTCCAGCGCGCCCGAAGGGCATCTGGTAGCCATCCCGGCCCCGCGTGATCAGGTCTATCTGCATCCCGCAGGCTCTCACCCGGCATTGATGCCGCGTGACGACGCTATTTCGTACGGTCCATTATTTTCCGAAGTTTCTGCCGCCATCGTCGCCGAAGGCATCGCCCGCATCGCGGCCACCCGGTGGGAAAGCAGCACACTACCACCCGCACCGCTGTACATTCGACCGGCCGACGCGGCGCCGTCCAGCGATGTGCCACCGATTTTGCTGGACGGATGACACCCGAGCAGATGGCCGCGACTCACGCGGTGGCATTCACGCAATCCCGACCGTGGAGTGCAGGGGAATTCGCAAGTCTACTTACCAATCCCTTCACGCATACCATTGGTGACGAACGGTGTTTCGCATTGTATCAGGTCATCGCAGGCGAAGCCGAACTGCTGACCATTGCGACCCACCCGGAACACCAACGTCAACATCTGGCCTTGGCCTGCATGAAGCATTGGCACAAGCAAGCGGTAATTCTGGGAGCAACTCACGCCTTTCTGGATGTTGCCGCTGACAACACTCCGGCCATTGCACTCTACAACCTCTGCGGTTATTCCATCTGCGGCATGCGTCGGGGGTACTACCGACGCGAAAACAGCGAGAACGCCGACGCGATGCTGATGCAGCGTGACCTGCCCTAGCGGCAAGGGGGTGATTTCAGACCATATGGTCAAAAATCAGTGAAAAAGCGGTTGACCAGCGCCGCTGCAAACGGCCTTAATTGCCAGCACCACAGCAGTTCTGCTCGCTTTGTGCGAGGCTTCGGGAAATTCCCAACCTCGGACCGATAACAAAACAACGGGAGTAACATATGACCCTCATGAAATCCTTGATGGGTGCAGCGGCCGCCGTCGCCATGACCGCAGGCGCCGCGCTCGCCGAACCGGCCCTGATTTTCGATCTGGGCGGAAAATTCGACAAATCGTTCAACGAGGCCGCGTTCAACGGTGCCCAGCGTTGGGCCGAAGAAACCGGCGGTAGTTTCCGCGAGATTGAGCTTCAGTCCGAAGCCCAGCGCGAACAAGCCCTGCGCCGCTTTGCCGAAGCGGGTGCCAACCCGGTAATCACAATGGGTTTTGCAATGGCCGATCCGCTGGCAGCCGTGGCGCCCGACTATCCCGACACTAAGTTTGTCGCTGTCGACGTGAACTGGCTGGATGCGCCGAATATCCGTCAGGTAAGTTTTGCCGAGCACGAAGGATCGTATCTAGTCGGGATGATGGCGGCCATGGCCTCGAAGTCCGGTACCGTCGGGTTCGTGGGTGGCATGGACATCCCGCTGATCCGTCACTTTGGCTGCGGCTATGCGCAGGGCGCCAAGGCCGTAAATCCCGACATCAAGATCGTGGCGAACATGACAGGCACCACTCCGGCAGCATGGAACGACCCGGTCAAAGGCTCTGAACTGACCAAGGCACAGATCAGCCAGGGAGCCGACGTGATCTACGCGGCCGCTGGCGGTACTGGCGTTGGCGTTCTGCAAACCGCCGCCGACGAAGGTATCCTGTCGATCGGCGTGGACAGCAACCAGAACCACCTGCACCCGGGCAAGGTGCTTACCTCGATGCTCAAGCGCGTTGACGTCGCCGTTTATGACGCGATGAAAGCCGGTGCCGACGTTGAAACCGGTGTTTTCACCATGGGTCTGGCCGACGAGGGTGTTGGATACGCGATGGATGACAACAATGCTCCGCTCGTTTCCGGCGAGATGAAAGCCGCGGTTGACAAAGCTCGTCAGGATATCATCGACGGAAACGTGAGCGTGGTCAGCTATTACGAAAACGACAGCTGCCCTGCATTGAGCTTCTGATCCAAGGCAGGGCAGCCCCTTTGCCCTGCTCCCAAATTCCCGTTTGTCAGCCCAGGCTGGCAAACGGCCCTTTTGGCCATGAGGACAAGATATGACCGCCCCCGCAATCGAGCTCAAAGGGATATCCAAGGCCTTTGGGCCGGTCCAGGCGAACAAGGACATTTCCATTAGCGTCACCCCCGGAACGATCCACGGGATCATCGGAGAAAACGGCGCAGGCAAGTCCACGCTGATGAGTATTCTTTACGGCTTCTACAAAGCCGACAAAGGCGAGATCTGGATCAACGGACGAAAAACCGAGATCCCCGACAGCCAGGCCGCCATCGCCGCGGGCATCGGGATGGTGTTCCAGCATTTCAAACTGGTCGAGAACTTTACCGTTCTGGAGAACATCGTTTTGGGCGCCGAAGATGGCGGGCTTTTGGCCCCTTCTCTGGCCAAGGCGCGAAAAGAGCTGAAAGCGCTTGAGGAAGAGTACGAGTTGTTCGTCGACCCCGACAAACGCATCGACGAGATCGGCGTTGGCATGCAACAGCGGGTGGAAATCCTCAAAGCGCTCTATCGCAAGGCGGAAATCCTGATTCTAGACGAACCCACAGGCGTTTTGACTCCGGCCGAGGCTGATCAACTGTTCCGCATTCTCCACCGCCTTCGGGAAGAAGGAAAAACCATTATCCTGATCACCCACAAGCTGCGTGAAATCATGGAGGCGACCGATACCGTCTCGGTGATGCGCCGGGGCGAGATGACGGCCACCGTCAAAACATCGGAAACCAACCCTGAACACCTGGCCGAGCTGATGGTTGGCCGCAAAGTTTTGTTGCGCGTAGACAAGGCACCGGCGCAGCCCGGCAACCCGATCCTGGAAATCCAAAACCTGCGCGTCACCGACGAAACTGGTGTCGAGCGCGTGAAGGGTATCGATCTGACCGTCCGCGCCGGAGAAATCCTTGGCATCGCGGGCGTTGCCGGAAATGGCCAGTCCGAGTTACTGGAGGTGCTGGGCGGTATGCGCCCCGCCTCCGGCACGATCCGCCTAAATGGCCAACCACTGACGCTGTCTGGCCATGGGGCCGATGGGCAAGCACGTCGCGCCCAGGGTGTCGCGCATGTCCCCGAAGACCGCCAGCGCGAAGGGTTGATCATGGATTTTCACGCCTGGGAAAACGTGGCCTTCGGGTATCACCGCGACCCGGCCTATCAGCGTGGCATTTTCATGGACAACGCCGCTCTGCGCGCCGATACCGAGCGCAAGATCGAGAAATTCGACGTTCGTCCCGCTGACGGTTGGCTTGCAGCCAAAAATTTTTCAGGCGGGAACCAGCAGAAAATCGTCGTGGCGCGCGAGATCGAGCGCAATCCCGAATTGCTGCTAGTCGGGCAACCGACGCGTGGGGTCGATATCGGGGCCATCGAGTTCATTCACAAACAGATCGTCGCCCTGCGCGACCAGGGCAAAGCCATTTTGCTGGTCTCTGTCGAGCTGGAGGAGATATTCTCGCTTTCCGACCGTATCGCGGTGATGTTTGACGGGCACATCATGGGCGAACGCCTGCCACAGGAAACGGATGAAAAAGAACTTGGCCTTTTGATGGCCGGTGTCGCCGGGGAGGCCGCTTAAGATGGAGAAGATGCCCAAATGGGCCGATGTGGTCCTGATCCCTTTGATCAGCCTGATCCTGGCCGCGATCCTTTCGGCCCTTGTCATCCTCGGCATCGGCGAAGACCCTGTTGCGGCGGTCAAGCTGATGGTTTCCGGCGCGCTCGGGTCAACCTATGGCTGGGGCTACACGCTCTACTATGCCACCAACTTCATCTTCACCGGCCTTGCGGTTGCCGTGGCCTTTCACGCGAGGATGTTCAACATCGGCGGCGAGGGGCAAGCGATGCTGGGCGGTCTGGGCGTGGCCCTTGTGTGTCTTTATATACCTTGGCCGCACTGGTCCGTCGCATTGCTCGCCGCCTGCGCCGCCTCGATGATCTTTGGCGCCGCATGGGCCGCGATCCCGGCCTATCTGCAGGCAAAGCGGGGCAGCCACATCGTGATCACAACGATCATGTTCAACTTCATCGCCGCGGCCTTCCTGAATTACATGCTGGTCAATGTGATGCGACCCGAAGGGTCGATGGACCCGGCGACAAAACGGTTCCCAGAGGCGGTCCACTTACCGACCCTGCATGAACTGCTGGCCCCGATCGGCATCAACTTTTCCAAGGCTGCGCCTGCGAATATCTCGCTGATCGTCGCAGTTATCGCCTGCGTCGTGGTCTGGGCGCTGATCTGGCGTACCCGGCTGGGTTATGAAATCCGGGCCTATGGCCATTCGGAGACCGGCGCGCTCTATGCCGGAATTTCACCGGTACGGATCACAATCGTTTCAATGCTGATTTCAGGTGCCCTGGCCGGACTTATGGCGACCAACAACGTGATGGGTGAGGCCGAGCGTCTGGTGCTCAACTCGACCGAAGGCGCGGGTTTCATCGGTATCGCCGTGGCGTTGATGGGCCGCTCGCACCCCTTTGGTGTGTTCCTGGCTGCGATCCTGTTCGGGTTTCTCTATCAGGGCGGCGCGGAATTGGCGCTATGGACATCAATCCCCCGCGAATTGATCGTCGTCATTCAGGCGTTGGTAATCCTGTTTACAGGCGCGCTGGACAACATGGTTCGCGCACCGCTTGAAAAACTGTTTCTCGGATTGCGGAAAGGATCGGCCTGATGGATTTCCTGACGATCATCCAGATACTCGATTCGACGGTTCGACTGTCCACCCCGCTGCTGCTGGCCTGCCTGGCAGGCCTCTATTCAGAACGCGCCGGCATCTTTGACATCGGTCTTGAAGGCAAGATGCTGATGTCTGCTTTTTTCTCGGCCGCCGTGGCTGCGGTTTCCGGCTCGGTCTGGCTGGGATTGCTGGCAGGTATTGCATCTTCCATGGTACTGGCCGGACTGCACGGTATGGCCTCGATCACGTTCCGGGGCAACCAGCTGATTTCTGGTGTGGCGATCAATTTTCTGGCCGCAGGCATGACCGTTCTGGTGGCGCAGGACTGGTTCCAACAGGGCGGGCGCACGCCCTCTCTGTTCGGCGGTGGACGATTTGAACCCATCAACTGGCCCTTTGCCGACGCCATCGCCAATGTGCCGGTTGTCGGACCGATCTATGCCGAGCTCCTCTCAGGCCATTCCATTCTGGTCTATGTCGCTTTCCTGGCCGTACCTGCGACCTGGTGGATTCTCTTCCGGACACGCTTCGGCCTGCGACTGCGCGCGGTGGGCGAAAACCCGGCGGCGGTTGATACCGCCGGCGTATCAGTCGTCGGCCTGCGCTATGCCGCGGTGGCAATCTGCGGTGTGCTCTGCGGTATTGCCGGGGCCTATCTGGCGACTGCGCTGCAGGCCGGGTTCGTCAAGGATATGACCGCCGGGCGGGGCTTTATCGCTCTCGCGGCGCTGATCTTTGCCAAGTGGCGACCCTGGCATGCAATGTGGGCCTGCCTGCTGTTCGGCCTGTTACAGGCCATCGCCTTGCGCTTTCAGAATATCGACCTTGGCGGGATCGTGATCCCGGTGCAGGTCATGGACGCCCTGCCCTACATCCTGACTGTCGTGATTCTTGCAGGCTTCGTCGGCAAGGCCATTCCGCCGCGCGCAGGTGGCGAACCCTATGTAAAGGAACGCTGATAAGGCCAGTTCGGGATCGTAAATCAGTCCTGATCGCTGCGCGGCAGCATGGGCAGTTGATTTTGCCAACGGTTGCGGTTCTAAGAGGGTATGCAGATATACCTTCCTATCGCCGAAGTTTCCGTCAACGCGTTCCTCCTGCTGGGGCTGGGGGGAATGGTTGGCGTTTTGTCCGGCATGTTCGGTGTTGGCGGCGGCTTTTTGATGACGCCGCTGTTGTTCTTCATCGGCATCCCGCCTGCGGTTGCGGTCGCCACAGAGGCGAACCAGATCGTCGCCTCATCCTTCTCGGGTGTGCTGGCGCATTTCCGACGAAAAACCGTCGATCTCAAGATGGGTACGGTTCTTCTGATAGGGGGGTTGACCGGCGCTGCCTTGGGCGTGGTGGTGTTCAACTACCTCAAAAGCCTCGGTCAGGTCGATCTGCTCGTCAAGCTCTGTTACGTGGTGTTCCTTGGCATCATCGGCGGGCTGATGTTCATCGAAAGCCTGAACGCTATTCGAAAATCCCGCAAATCCGGCGGCACTCCGGCAAAGCGGCGTCAGCGCGGCTGGATCCACGCGATGCCGCTCAAGATGCGCTTTCGCACCTCGGGTCTCTATATCTCCGTGATACCACCTCTGATCGTCGGCCTGTTTGTCGGCGTGCTGTCGGCAATCATGGGCGTTGGTGGTGGCTTCATCATGGTTCCCGCCATGATCTATCTGCTTGGCATGCCGACCAAGGTCGTGGTTGGAACCTCGCTATTTCAGATCATTTTCGTGACCGCCTTTACAACCATGTTGCACGCAACCACGAACTATACCGTGGATGTCGTTCTGGCCGTTCTGTTGTTGGTCGGCGGTGTCATCGGCGCCCAGTTCGGGACTGTAATCGGTGCGCGCATGAAAGCCGAGCAATTGCGAATTCTTCTGGCTTTGATGGTTCTTGCTGTCTGCGGCAAGCTGGCGCTTGATCTGTTGTTGCAGCCCACCGAATTGTACTCGCTCGGCGCAAGCGGGGGTCACTGACATGTTGCGCCTGTTCATTGCCTTGTTTTTATTAGCCATACCCGCCTCTGCAGCGCAGGAAACCGTTGTTCTGGGACTTAGTCAGGATCGTGTGGCCATCACGGCTGACTTCAATGGCTCCGAAATTCTGATCTTTGGTGCCGTGAAGCGAGAGACACCAATTCCTGCCGGTGCGCCACTTCAGGTCATCGTGGCGGTCTCTGGCCCCTCCGAACCAGTGCTGGTACGACGGAAAGAGAAGAAGTTCGGCATCTGGGTCAACGTCGACAGCGTTCTGGTCGATTCCGCACCCAGTTTTTATGCAGTAGCGACCAGCGCACCAATCGACGAGGTGATCACAGATACCGAGGATCTGCGCTACCGCATCTCAATCGAACGCGCCATTCGCTCGGTCGGCGCGGCAATGCACATCCGTGGGGCACAGTCCTTTGCCGATGCCGTGGTCCGCATTCGCGAGCATGCGCATCTCTATTCGATACGCGAAAACACGGTGGCCGTGGACGAGCAGACCTTGTTCAGAACGTCCATCGACATGCCCGCCGACTTGACCGAAGGGGACTATGTGGCGCGCATTTTCCTGACTCGTGAGGGCGAGGTGATTTCGGAATTTGAAACCACCATTGACGTGCGCAAGGTAGGGCTGGAACGCATCCTGTATACCATGTCCCGCGAACAACCAATTTTCTATGGCCTGATGTCCCTGGCAATTGCCATTGCAGCCGGTTGGGGAGCCTCGACCGCGTTCCGGTTGCTACGCAATAACTAACCCCGACCGATATAAGGCATGGTCGTGGCCATGACGGTCATGAACTGAACATTCGCCTCGGGCGGCAGGCTGGCCATGTGCAGAACCGAACGCGCGGCATCCTCGACCGCCATCGTGGGATCTGGCTCTCGCCCGTCGGCCTGGGCGGCCTCCACCAGCCCTTGTACAATTGGCGTGCGTGCATTGCCGATATCGATCTGACCGCAGGCGATACCGAACGGCCTTCCGTCCAGTGACAGGCTCCGGGTCAGCCCGGTAATGGCGTGTTTGGTGGCCGTGTAATGCACCGAATTCGGGCGGGGTACATGCGCGGCAATGGAGCCGTTGTTGATGATCCGCCCCCCTTGCGGAGACTGTTTGCGCATCGCGGCAAACGCTTCGCGGGCGCACAGAAACATGCCGTTCAGGTTCACATTGACCGAATTGTACCAGTCCTGAAGCGCAATTTGCTCAATTGTACCGCCCCTTGCAAAGATCCCGGCATTGTTGAACAGGACGTCCAGCCGCCCAACCCGGTCGACAAACCTGCGAAACGCGGCCACCACGGCGTGTGGGTCGGTCACATCCGCGACCAATGGCAAGGCGTTGGGCTGCCCCTCAGCCAATTCGTCCAGAACGTCGCCGCGTCGCGCCAGCAGTCCGACATGCCAGCCTTCGGCCAGAAACAACTCTGCCGTTGCCCGGCCAATGCCCGAGCTGGCGCCGGTCACGATGATCGTTTTCATGTCTCTTCTGCCTCCAATGTCAGTTCCGGCGTAGCGATCAGACGCAGGTCATCCACCCGTAGCGGATGGGTCGGTTTTGACAGCCTGTTGCGCACCACCCAAATCAGCCGCTCTTGCGCGCGGGTGATCGCCACATAGGCCAGCCGCTTCCACAAGGGCTGGCCCGCTTCGGTGCGCCCAATGCGTGCCGCGGCATAAATGTCGGGGGCGAAAACCTGAACCGTTTCCCATTGCGAGCCTTGTGCCTTGTGAATCGTCACCGCCGCGCCATGCAGAAACGTCGCCCCCATACGGGCGGCATAGGGGATGAACGGTTCCTCTTCGTCCGGTTTTTCAATCTTGACGATCGAAGCGGCGCTGACCTGCGGGTCTTCGGCCCCGATCACGTGCAATCGTGAAAAACCTGCCTTGCGCCCCGGCCCCAGATAGATCACCTGAGCCCCCTTTATCAGCCCGCGCGCCTCAAGATCGAGGCGCTTCTTGCGGTGTTTCAAGGGCAGCTCGATCCCGTCGCAGATCAGTGGTTCACCTTCCAAAAGTTCGGTCTCGGGTGCACCGTGAACATGGCGAAAGGCATTGATCAGCCGAATGCGCGTTGCATTGCGCCAGACCAGAACCGGGCTGCGCGCCATAAGATCGACCTCGACCCGCTGGCCCCACACCACGCGATCGTCCCGGCGCGCGGTGTCTTCGATCAGGCGCTCGAACTCTTCGAACCCCATCTGCGGGTCTGCAAGGGCGTGTGCGAGATCAAGGATGGGGTTGTCCGCGTCCTGACGGTGAATGCGGCTGAGCGTCAGTTTGCGCGGCTCTGGCAGCCCGTCGAACACCATTGAGCCAGACTGGTTGACCGGGGCCAGCTGGGCCGGATCACCGAACAACAGAAGTGTTGGGAAAATTTCCTTCAAATCCTCGAATTGTCGGTCATCCAGCATCGAGGCTTCGTCCACGAAACCGATATCCAGGGGCTCTTCGCGACGTTTCCAACCGGTGATGAAATCGGACCCGCGCAAACCGGCGGCTGCCAGCGCACCGGGGATGGACTTGTTCCTGGAATAAAACGCGGCGGCGCGATCCAGGGCCTCATCGGTCAACCCCTCGATCTCGGGGCGCTCGTCATTGCCTTCGAGCCACTCGGCAATGCGTTCGTATTCAGGGTCGTAGACGGGAGTATAGAGAATGCGATGGATGGTCGTGGCCGGGACCCCGCGCAGGCGCAAGACACTGGCGGCCTTGTTCGTCGGCGCGAGAATTGCCAGCGACCGTTTGTCACGCGATTTGCGACTTTCATAGTCACCCGAGACAACGTTGATACCAGCGGCGGCCAAGGCCTTGTAAAGCTGGGCCAGCAATAGTGTTTTACCCGATCCGGCCTTGCCGATCACGGCCATGACGCCAGACTTTCCGTCACCCGGAGATTTCAGCAGGGAGTCGTCATCCAGATCGACTCCGGCCAGTCGCAGCATCTCGGCGATGCTGTCATAGGCGGTGGCCTGATCGTCGGAAAATTTCACTTGTGGCAAGGACATGGCGCGACCCTACAGGGCCGCGCCAGCCATCACCAGACACCAATTGTGCGACAGGTTCAGGCGCTTTGGGCGAACCGGGGCTGCTGCGCCTTGCCGAAGGCCGTGTTGAACCACATCCGCGACAATTCGCGTGAGATGCCCGCACGTTCGGCAACACGCATGCAATCCTCTGCCGAATAGGGCCACAACCCGACAGAGATCTGATCACGCCCGGTTCCTTCGGACCCCAGAATGACCGGGGATGACCCGATCAGGCGATAGATCCGCACCATCCGGGCGTCAAAAACCCCGGCGATGTGGGTCAGGCCGAAACCTTCCATGATCTCGCCACCGCTGAGCATGATCGCACCGGCGGTTCGCGGGCTGGCATCGCGGGACAGGCAGAACCGGGTGACTTCCCAGATCAACGGGCTACAAATCGGCGCGCCACCGGTCAGATGCCCAAAGATATCGTTGACCATGACGGGACCGGTGGTTGGCAGAACACGCATTGACCCGCCGTGACTGCCATCTTCTTCTTCCCAGATGACATAAAGGGGGTTCAGGTCGTCGTAGTTGTCCCGCTCCTCCCCCTTTTCATTGACGTGAACATCCCAGCCCAGCCGGGTTTTGAACTGGTCCGCCCGATCGCGAAACATGCCTTCGGCCAATTTCGGAAACTTGTGCAGTTCATCTGCGTAGACATAGCGCAACATAACGATTCCCCTCGTCGTTCACTTGAGAACAAAGGGGGTACAAAGCTATGGTTAAAATCCTGTCATCAGGGCGCGCGGGCGTTAAACCACTATTAATCCCCTGCTCATCGCGGTGGCGATGGCATGAGTGGTGTTCAGTGCCCCCAGCTTGAATCGGGCGCTTTCGATGTAGACACGCAATGTGTGCTCTGAAATCGACAGGGAATGCGCAACCTGAGCACGGTTGTAGCCCAGGGCCAGCAAGGTCATTGCGTCCACTTCCCGTGGTGACAATGCCCGGTTTGGTTCCGGATGCTGACCACTTTCGAATTCCAGCGCTTTTCGGTTGAAGTAATGCGCGATCAGGATCAGGTCTCGCCCATGCGCTTCAGTGAACCTGCTCCAGGTTTCGTCGTCACAGTTGTGGTTGGCCGTGAACAGCGCGAACTGGCCATTTGGACCCCGGATCGGGATGGAATAGCCCTGGTTTCCGACCCCGTGCTGCAAAGCGTCCTTCAGAAACGCTTTCTGCACCCTGCCCGACCAGTCCAGCTTCTTCCAATCAACAGGGTGGAAACGTTGGAAGCATCCCAAAATCACCGGGTCAATCCGATGATAGTTCCGCTCAAGATAGCGGTCCGCCCAGATGTCGGGATAGGTGGTGCACCCATATTGGTCCCCGGCGCCGTCTACCCAATGATAGATTATGTGATCAATACCCAGTCTGTCCCGGAGTGCGTCGGCAACCCGTTCGAGGTCTTCAAGCGTGCTGCTGTTGTCCAACTCCTCTAGGACCTGGTTCAAATCGACCTTCTTTCGCATGCGCGGGCGCCCGTACCTCTTTTTTACCAGACGCAATCTCGGCGGCCGCGATCAGCCTGGTGTCGTCAAGCTGTTCGGCCAGCACATTCAACCCGTTCGCAGCGGCGAAAGTTCTGAGGTCGGAAAGAACGTCCAGTATCCACTCATTATGCTGCATCAGACTCTCTCCGGAATGGTTAACGAAGGGTTAACACAACCATAGCATGAGCAGCTTTCCGAAAGATATTCACCGGTTTCCATTCCCCAAAAATAGCGAGCTATCTGAGGGCAAAGCTCTGGAACCATTCACCCGGGAATGGAAAAGAAAGCACCCGCGAGTCACTTGCGTGATTCGCGGGTGCTTTTCCTTGTGGCATTTCCGGATCAGCCGCGCGCGTCCAGAACTTCTTCGAGTGTGCGCAGCCCGGTGCGGGGCGATTGCACCAGAACCGACATATTGCCGGGCTTGTGCTCGTTGCGCATCATCTTCATGTGCGCCTCGGGCAGATCGGCCCAGGCGAACACCTCGGACATGCAGGGATCAAGCCGGCGTTCAAGCATCAGCTTGTTGGCTGCCGCCGCCTGTTTGAGGTGAGCAAAGTGCGACCCCTGCAGGCGTTTCTGGTGCATCCAGATATAGCGCACATCAAAGGTCAGGTTGAAACCCGTGGTGCCTGCGCAGATAACGACCATGCCACCTTTTTTGCAGACAAAGGACGACACCGGGAATGTCGCTTCGCCCGGATGCTCGAACACCATGTCGACATTCACGCCCTTGCCGGTGATGTCCCAGATCGCCTTGCCGAACTTGCGGGCTTCTTTGAACCACTCTGCATATTCGGGCGTGTTGACTGTCGGCAGCTGGCCCCAGCAGTTGAAATCGCGCCGGTTGATCACGCCCTTGGCGCCAAGGCCCATGACGAACTCACGCTTGCTCTCGTCAGAGATCACGCCGATCGCGTTGGCCCCCGCGGTGTTGATCAGCTGGATCGCATAGGACCCCAGACCGCCGGACGCACCCCAGACCAGAACGTTCTGACCCGGCTTCAGGTCGTGCGGCTCGTGACCGAACAGCATACGATAGGCGGTCGCCAGCGTCAGTGTATAGCACGCCGCTTCTTCCCAGGTCAGGTGCTTGGGGCGCGGCATCAACTGTTGCGCCTGAACGCGGGTGAACTGGCTGAACGAACCGTCCGGTGTCTCATACCCCCAGATCCGCTGGCTGGGTGAATACATCGGATCGCCGCCGTTACATTCCTCGTCGTCGCCATCGTCCTGGTTGCAGTGGATCACCACCTCGTCCCCGACCTTCCAGCGCTTGACCTTGTCGCCGACGGCCCAGACGATTCCGGCGGCATCGGAACCGGCGATATGATAAGGTTGCTTGTGGCCGTCAAAGGGGCTGATCGGCTTGCCCAGAGCGGCCCAGACGCCATTGTAGTTGACCCCTGCCGCCATCACGAGGACCAGTACGTCGTGGCTGTCCAGTTGGGGAACGTCCACGATTTCCTGCTGCATCGCCGTATTCGGTTCGCCATGACGCTCTTTGCGAATAGCCCAAGCGTACATCTGCTTGGGCACATAGCCCATCGGAGGGATTTCGCCCATTTCGTAGAGGTCTTTTTCAGGCGCCTCGTACGACGCAATGCCGCTGTCGGTATCCAAAGCCATGATGGCCTCCTTCTTTCTATTCTGTTGCCGCAATGCAGAATCGCGGTTCTCAATGGATGAGATATTGGCCGCTGGGTAACAATGCAATAGATTTTCGGTATGTTTTTGAAATTTTATGACCCTGCGACTGCAGAAAGTTATTTTGCATGCGCGGCATTGCCTGCATTACCCTTTGCAAAGAGATGTGCAATCGACTGTCCGTAGTAGAGAGTCAGGTCGCGCCGTTCGACCGACGCCGAGATGATATCTCCGTTGCGCAGCAAAATGCGCCGATCTACCAACTGACCGATGGCAAACGCGACCGATCCGTTGATCTGGTCTGGCACCATACCTTGTTCCTCCATCATCCGTGTAACTTCGGACGTCAGTTCGGCTTCGTTCATGTCGCCGTTTTTTAGGATCAGCCAGCATGCCAATGGCCCCGGAACCACAGGAACGGCCGACCCGATCCGCTTCATCAGGTCGCGCGCCAGTTCCGTCGTCAGATCCTTAGGATGTTCCGCTCGAAACGCGGAAAGCGACAAGGGCAGGCCATAGCGTACCGAGGCCAACCCGAACCTCCGGTACCGCCCTGTCACACGACGCCAGACCTGTTTGAGCATCCATCCCGTGATAACGCCGATCCTTGCCCGGAACCGCCGTTCCTTGCGCGATGCGGCAGCGGTCAGAATGGTGTCTTCCAGCACCCGATCATAGTTCAGGGCGACGGGGACAAAGACGACATCCTTACCCCCCGCGTCGACCCCTTCGATAATGTATTTCAAAAGCCCCAACTTGGGGCGTCCCAGCCCGCCGGTCAGGCTCAGTCCTCCTTCGGGAAACATGGCTTGCGTCACCCCCGCCTCGGTGGCGTGGCGGACATAGGCGGCCAGAACCTGGCGGTACAGGTCGCTGCCCGATTTTCGCCGGATGAAATACGCGCCCATGGCACGGATCAAACCGCTGAGCGGCCAGACCCTGGCCCATTCGCCAACCGCATAAGACAGCGCCGAGTGTTCGGCGGCCAGATAGGTTATCAGCACATAGTCCATGTTGCTGCGGTGATTCATAACGAAAACGACTGTCGCATCCGGATCGATCCCGGCCACTGCCTGTTCGTCCTCGTACGTCATGCGCACATTGTAAAAGGCATTGCCAAGCATACGCGACGCCCGAATCGCAAAGCTGAAATAGGCGAAGGCGGAAAAAGAAGGTACGATCTCGCGGGCGTATCGGCGCGCCTGCTCGGATGCCACCGCTTCGGGAATTCCGGTTTCTTTAGCCTCTTGCTGTACGGCCCGCGCCACTTGCGGGTCATAGATCAGCCGCTGAATCATGTCATGCCGCCCCGCCAGCTTGAATGGCTGGATCGGGCGCTGCAGTTTTTTGTTCAGTCGTTCGACCGCTCGTTCCAACCTGCGCCGGAAAAACCAGCGCACGGAAGGAAACAGAAAATGAGATGCGAAAGTGACCGCCGCGAACAGCAGGATCAGGATAAAAAGCCAAAGCGGAAGTTCCACGGTTCGCGTCATGCCCGCACAGTGCCACCAATCAAACAGGGCCACAATCTTTAGAAACACCCGATGCCGCATTGCAGCGAATTGACATATCCCGAAAATTACGATTTAGAACGCTTTGACGAAATATTATTGCCCATTCAATGCGAGGCTCACCCATGACGCAGATGCAGAAAGACCGCCCCTGGCTCATCCGGACCTACGCCGGTCACTCCACCGCCAAGGCCTCGAACGCGCTTTACCGCAACAACCTGTCCAAGGGGCAGACAGGGCTTTCCGTGGCGTTCGATCTGCCGACGCAGACCGGGTATGACAGCGACCATACTCTGGCGCGCGGCGAAGTGGGCAAGGTGGGTGTGCCGATCTGCCATCTGGGAGACATGCGGGTGCTGTTCGACCAGATCCCTCTGGAACAGATGAACACGTCGATGACCATCAATGCCACCGCGCCGTGGTTGCTGGCGCTGTATATCGCGGCGGCCGAGGAACAGGGCGCCGACGTTTCCAAACTGCAGGGCACGGTTCAGAACGACCTGATCAAGGAGTACCTGTCGCGCGGCACCTATGTGTGCCCGCCGAAACCCTCGCTCAAGATGATCGCGGACGTGGCCGAGTACTGTTATACCAATGTGCCGAAATGGAACCCGATGAACGTGTGTTCCTATCACCTGCAAGAGGCCGGGGCCACGCCGGAACAGGAACTGGCCTATGCGCTGGCAACGGCGATTGCGGTACTGGATGAGCTTAAGCCTCGCGTCCCTGCCGAGGATTTCCCGGCGCTCTGCGGCCGCATTTCATTCTTTGTGAATGCTGGCATCCGGTTTGTAACCGAGATGTGCAAAATGCGCGCCTTTGTCGAACTGTGGGACGAGATTTTGGAAAGCCGCTATGGCGTCAACGACCCGAAATTCCGCCGTTTCCGCTATGGCGTGCAGGTGAACTCGCTGGGACTGACCGAGCAGCAGCCCGAAAACAACGTCTATCGTATCCTGATCGAGATGCTGGCGGTGACCTTGTCGAAAAAGGCGCGCGCCCGCGCGGTGCAGCTGCCGGCCTGGAACGAAGCGTTGGGCCTGCCCCGGCCCTGGGACCAGCAATGGTCGATGCGGATGCAACAGATCCTGGCCTATGAGACCGACTTGCTGGAATATGGCGATTTGTTCGATGGGAATCCGGCCGTTGACGCCAAGGTCGAAGAATTGAAATCCGGTGCACGGGCGGAGTTGGGCAACCTCGACTCGATGGGCGGGGCGGTCGCATCGATCGAGTATATGAAATCGCGCCTTGTGGAATCAAACGCCGACCGCCTGAACCGGATCGAGCGCAATGAAACCGTTGTTGTCGGCGTCAACAAGTGGACCGAGGGCGAACCCTCGCCGCTGCAGACCGAGGATGGCGGGATCATGGTCGTCGACCCCGCGGTCGAGCAGGAGCAGATCGCCCGCCTGAACGCATGGCGGTCCGAGCGCGACGATACCGCCGTGACCGCCGCGCTTGCCGCGTTGCGCGATGCCGCCAAAACCGGCGCGAATGTCATGGAACCCTCGATTGCCGCCGCCAAGGCAGGCGTGACCACGGGCGAATGGGCCGAAGAGATGCGCAAGGCCTATGGCACCTATCGCGGCCCGACTGGCGTATCCGGCTCGGTCTCGAACAAGACCGAAGGATTGGACGATCTGCGAGCTGCCGTCGATGCGGCAAGCGATAAACTGGGCCGCCGCCTGAAGTTTCTTGTCGGCAAGCCGGGACTTGACGGCCATTCCAACGGCGCCGAGCAGATCGCATTCCGCGCGCGCGATTGCGGCATGGATATCACCTATGACGGCATCCGGCTGACACCCGAGGAAATCGTGATTTCTGCGGCTGAGGAAGGCGCGCATGTGATCGGCCTGTCGATCCTGTCCGGCAGCCACATTCCACTGGTCGAAGACGTGATGCAGCGTTTGCGCGCAGGAGGCCTGGGCCATATCCCCGTCGTTGTTGGCGGGATCATTCCTGACGATGATGCCAAAAAACTCGAAACCATGGGGGTAGCAAAAGTTTATACCCCAAAGAATTTCGAGTTGAACGCCATCATGGGTGATCTGATCACTTTGGTTGAAACGAAAGAGATTGCAGCGGAATAATAAACTTCCCCACATTTTTTTCTAGCAGACAATAATAATTGCCCATATTAACGTAGTGCGCGCGAAAACGGCGCATCACGTTTGATCGGCAATTGTAGAAATGGAAAAATAATGGCTATCGACCTTGGCAAAATGTCCCGCAAGGAATTGTTGGAATTGCGCGGAAACATCGAAACCGCTTTGCAGGAGGCCGAGCAGCGGGAACGCCGTGAAGCCTTGGAAGCTGTCAAAAAAGCCGCCGCAGAGCACGGGTTTTCGCTCGCCGAGCTTACCGATGATGTGCGCCGCGTCGGCAAGGGCCCAAAAGCCAAAGCAAAATATCGCAATCCGGCAAACCCGGATCAAACGTGGAGCGGGCGTGGACGCAAGCCACAATGGGTGCATGATGCCCTCAAGGCAGGTGCGGATGTTTCCGATCTGGAAATCTGACCTGAACGGCGCTTTGAAATGACGATTCATATCGGTGCGGAAAAGGGCGATATTGCCGAAACGGTTCTTTTGCCCGGCGATCCTTATCGGGCGAAATGGGCCGCGGAAACGTTTTTGACCGACATCCGTCAGATCAACAATGTTCGCGGAATGCTTGGCTTCACCGGCACCTGGAAAGGAAATCGTGTTACATTTCAGGGTAGCGGCATGGGAATGCCGTCGTTGTCCATTTACGTAAATGAACTGATCCGCGACTATGGGGCAAAAACATTGATCCGTATCGGATCTTGTGGCGCCATGCAGGACAGCGTGAATCTTCGTGATATCATTCTGGCGATGACGTCGACGACACTGAGCACTCCGTCGCGAGGGATACTCCGTGAGCTCAACTTTGCCCCTTGCGCGGATTGGGGACTGTTGCAATCCGCTGCCAAGGCCGCCGAAACGAAGGGCACGCCAACGCACGTCGGCGGGATCTATTCGTCGGACGTCTTCTATGATGAACGCCCCGACCTGAACGAACAGATGGTTCGTCATGGCATCCTTGGGGTCGAGATGGAGGCCGCAGAGCTTTACATTCTGGCAGCGCGCCACAAGTGCCGCGCACTGGCTGTTCTGACGGTGTCGGATCAACTGTTGACCGGTGCGGCCCTGCCTTCGGAAGATCGCGAAAAAAGCTTTGGCGACATGGTCGAGATCGCCCTGCATGCCGCGTTTCCCGATGCCGCCTGACCAGTGGATATCAACGCCAGAATTTATGGTTCAGCATACCTGAAACGCGACGCCGCCCAGAACGGGCGGCGTTTTCCTTAAGAACCGCAATGGCTCACATTTTCAGACTATGCCTGTACGTAAAAGTCATAGTTGTAGACAGTTGAAAACCCGATCTCTTCATAGACCGGTTTGCCCATATCCGTCGCCTGCAGAATAGAAGACGTGGCGCCGCGTTTCTTGCCTTCGGCCATGGCATGCAGCGTCATCGCCGTCCCGATACCCTTGTTACGGAATTCCGGCAGGGTTCCGACGACAAAGACGCCCGCCAGACCATCCGCCATTCCCAGGGCGCTGGTGGCAACTGGCTTGCCATCAAGGATCCCAAGGTACCGCCATTGTTCGGTCAACGCCGAATCCGGAAACTGGCCTTCGCTTTCTGCCATCGCTTTGCAAGACGCCGGGTCAAGCTCGAACGCTTCGGCGGCCACCGCCGCCCAGTCGTGGCGCGCGGACTGCCCCTCGATCAGTTCGATCCTGAGGCCCTCGACTTTCGCAGTTGGGTCGAATTCGGTCAGGTCGCAATGCATGGCGGGCTGCTGGCCCACAAGTTGCAGGCCCAGTTGTTCCAGCTTTGCCTTGACCGCCCCTGTCTCAGCAGATGGGCAAATACGCCACAAGACAGGCGTGCCCTTGGCCGCAATGCTTTGTTGCGCCGCCGCAAAAACCTCGTCCAGCGCGTCCACATTCTGCCCGGTCACAAACACGTTGTTGAAAAGGAACAAAGGGATGTTCGAGTACATGAACACCGCATCCGAAAACTCGCGATACTCCCCCCCTGAAACACGGGCATACTCGCGCCAGTATGACGCACAGTTGGTGTCCATTCTTGTCGTGAACTCAAGATCCAGCGGCATATTCAAACCTTCCATCGTGAATAGTCTGGCGCCAGTGCAAACAATCCGCAACTGTCGCTGTTTTACAAATTTCGGCCAAGCGCCAAACAAAAAAGCCCCAAATGAAAATATCAGCAGGCCAATTGGATGTGGTGACGCCCTAAAGAAGCAACCTAGAGTTGTCATTTTCATATGGCAACTCTTATGTTTGGACATGTGCAGGTCTTGCACGAACTCCTGCAAAGGCTAAAATATGGCCATGTCCCCGTTCGCCCATATTCTGGCCCTTCCGGTGCGCGCCTATCGGTTGATTTTCAGCCCGTGGGTCGGGTTCAATTGCCGCTATCAACCGACCTGTTCGGCCTATGCTCTTGAGGCGCTGGAAAAACATGGCGCAGTCAAGGGAGCTTGGCTGGCCGCCAAGCGGATCGGGCGCTGTCATCCATTGGGAGGGACAGGATACGACCCGGTTCCGAACCATTCCGGAGACGAAACCAAGTAACGGCGACGCGCCGTAATTCTTGACCCTTCTGCATTCGGGCAGAACATTGGCATGGCGTTCCAGCCTCGCGAGGTCGCCATGTTTTCCAACGCCCGCTCTGATTTGCCCACACACGAGGTTCACAACCAACCGCCTGTTCGTGGCGATTGCAATCTGTGGGAAACCGATCCCGTCCTGCGCGAAAACATCACACATACGGGAGGGCAGGTTGAACCCTTGGCCAGATATGGCGGAACGATGGGTAGCGCAGAGATGCGCGAGGCCGGACGAGAGGCCAATCGCTCATTGCCGGAATTGTGCTTGTTTGACCGGGGTGGGCGGCGACTGGACGAGGTCCGGTTTCACCCCGCCTATCATCAGCTTATGAACACCAGCCTGTCCGCGGGCTATGCCGGTATCGCTTGGGGCCAACAGCCCGGCGGGCATGTGACCCATGCCGCCATGGTCTATCTCGCCAGTCAGGTCGAACCCGGACATTGCTGCCCGATGACGATGACCTATGCCGCCATTCCGGCCCTCGCGGCGAACCCTGACGTTGAAGCCGAGTGGAAACCGAAACTGATGGCGCGTGGTTACGATCCGTCGACCCGACCCATCGCCGCGAAGCAATCCGCAACCCTTGGCATGGCCATGACCGAAAAACAGGGCGGTTCGGATGTGCGCGCCAATTCCACCGTTGCGCGCCGCGATGGCGAGCACTGGCGGCTTCGAGGGCACAAGTGGTTCTGCTCGGCGCCGATGTCCGACGGGTTTTTGACACTGGCCCAGGCACCGGGCGGGTTGACCTGTTTTCTGCTGCCGCGCTGGCTGGACGGCGAGCGCAACGCGCTCCACCTCATGCGGTTGAAGGATAAACTGGGCAACAAGTCCAACGCGTCGGCCGAGGTCGAATTTCACGACGCGCTGGGATTTCAAATTGGGGACGAGGGCGCCGGGGTGCGCACGATAATCGAAATGGTGCATCACACGCGTCTGGATACAGCGATGGCCCCTGCCGGGTTGATGCGCGCAGCGTTGACCGAGGCGCACCATTGGGTCACGCATCGCAGCGCGTTTCAGCGGCGGCTGATCGACCAACCCCTGATGCGGGCGGTCCTGTCCGATCTTGTCCTGGACTGGGAGGGCGCGGTGACCCTTGGTCTGCGGGTAGCAGAGGCATTCGACGGCACCTCGGTCGAGGAACGCGCCTTTGCCCGGATCAGTGTGGCCCTGGCCAAGTTTCACACCAACAAACGCTGCCCCGTCGTCATTGCCGAGGCGATGGAGGTGTTGGGTGGCATGGGCTATGTCGAAGACACGCCTATGCCGCTGCTCTATCGCGAAGCGCCATTGAACGGTATCTGGGAGGGATCCGGCAATGTGATCTGTCTCGATATCCTTCGCAGTCTTGCGCGCGATCCCCTGGCCAATGAAATCCTGCGGGCCGAGTTGCGGGCGGGCATCGGTGCGGACAGGCGGTATGATGCGGCGTTGAGTGCCCATGAAGAACGCTGGAATGGTCTTCCTCCCGAGGCCGAAGCCCGGTGGTTTGCCGAGCGAACGGCGCTGTTGCTGACGGCATCCCTTCTGTTGCGCCGCGCGCCCGAGGCAGTTGCCGACGCATTCATCGCCACGCGTTTGGAGGGCCTAGGCGGTCGCTTACCGGGTGCCATCGGAACGGTAGAAAGCGGTCACATACTGACCCGATTGGGCGGGTGACGCGATGAGCGTCCTGTTCGCAACAAGAGATCGGATGCAAGCCGGAATGTTTGGCTCAGTAAACCACGTTCAGCATCAACAGGGAAACGACCAGGAACAGAACTGTCATGACCCCGCCTGAACGCACGAAATCCATCACTTTATAACCTGCGGGCCCCATGATCAGCGCGTTTACCTGATGCGTCGGGATGATGAAACTGTTTGAGGTCGAGATTGCCACTGTAAGCGCAAAAACGGTCGGGTTCCCACCAGCCGCCACCGCAATGGAAACGGCGAGGGGCACGAGCAGAACGGTGGCCCCGACATTTGACATGACGAGCGAAAAGGCAGTGGCCAAAACGGCGACACCGGCCTGTAGTGCCCAAATCGGCCAGCCGTTCAAAATGATCATGATTTGTTGAGCAATCCACGCAGCGGTTCCAGTATTCTGCACGGCTTGCCCCAGTGGTATGAGGCATGCGAGCAGAAAAACGGTGTTCCATCCGACTGCGCGGTATGCCTCGTCCACGCTGAGTACGCGCGTAAGCATCATTCCGGCGGCTCCGGTCAGCAGACAAAGCGACAACCGAACGTCGGTGAACAAAATCAAAGACAGGGAAATCGCGAAAAAGACCAAGGCCCAGCCGACCTTTTGCGGGCGCAGTTCATCCTGCGGAAAATCTGTTGTTACAACAACAAAGTCAGGATCCCGTTTGATCCGCATCAGGTTGTCCCACCTGGTATGTGCAACAAGCATGTCGCCTGCGCGAAATTCCTCAAGCCCGATCTGTGTGGACTCATGCGTTTCGGTTTCTACGTGGCTGAGAGTTTCCTCCCCTCGGTGAATTGCAAGCAGCGACATCCCGTATGTTTTACGAAACAAAAGTTCGCGCGGGCATTTTCCGATCAGCTTGCTGTCAGGTGTCACAACGACTTCGGCTATTCCGGCATTGGTGGGTGCAAACTCCTCGACGAAAATGTCCAGTTCCGGAAGTACGGTCAGACCGAACTTCCGGGCGAATTCCTCAACCGTCCACCGGTTCCCGATGATCGCAAGCCTGCAGGGCGCTGCAATCTCGGCGGTCAGGACCTGAACCATCGAAGTTTTACCGCGATAGAATGTGGAGATTATGTAGAGATGGTTTTCGTGGTTGATATCCGCCAATACCTGTCCGACCAACGGGCTTTCCGCGGGCACGACCACCTCGAAGACATCCGCTTTGAGCCCGTAGACCCGCTGCAAATACTCCTGCGTGCCCTGCCCCGTTCCGGTACTGTCGGAACCGGCGTCTCCTGGTAATACCCATCGTCCGAGCAGCAGAAAGTACCCGATCCCGGTCAGGATCAAGACAGCGCCGATAGGCGTCACCGAGAAAAGCCCGAACGGTTCGATTTTTTGGCCTTCGGGCAACCCCTCATTTGCGGTCAGTACCAGGTCGTTAAGCAAAATCAGAGGTGAAGACCCAACCATCGTCATTGTGCCCCCCAGAATGGCGCAAAATCCCATGGGCATCAGCAGGCGCGACAACGGAATTCCGGATCTTGAGGATATTCGGCTGACGACTGGCAGAAACAAGGCGGCTGCGCCCACATTCTGCATGAAGGATGAAATGACACCAACGGTGCCGGAAACGATCGGCAATACCCGGTTTTCGGCTGTGCCGCCGTATTTCAAGATGACGGCGGCAACCTTGTTCATGATGCCGGTTTTGTCCAGCCCTGCACCAACGATCATGACAGCAATGATAGAAATCACTGCGTTGGATGCAAATCCATCGAAAAGATGCGTGGCATCCGAGAGGTTCTCAAGACCTGGCGCATAGCTGAGAAGCCCGACAATGACCAGGACCAGTATTGCGGAAAGGTCAATTCTGACAATTTCGGATACGAACAAGAAAACGGTGAATGCCAGCAGAGCACAAACCACTCCCATCTCGAACGTAAACGCAATTTGTTCCACAGATTTCACCGAGATTTTGTTCGGTTTTGTTTGACAAGAAAATTAGACCATTTCGCCCATCCTGTCATGATGTTTCAATTTTTGACAACCTATTGAAACAAAGTTTCCTTTAGACGCCGGCAACTCTAACCCAGCCCCGTTTCAACGGACACCCATCTCGCCAAATGGTAATCTTTCGACTGATAGTGCGTAGCCGACCCCGAAGATGCGCCGGTCAATCGGCCTGGCGCCGCATCACGTCGCCCCGGCGCCCGCAGTCACCACCTTGCCCAGCACGACCGGCGAGAAATGCGCCTTGCCTCCCGCGCCGAACACATGGCGCTGCAGCTTGGAAAACGCCTCCAGATAGTGGGTGTACGAGGTCAGATCGACTCCCGCCGGAACCGGCAGCATGTCGCCCAGAATGCCGGAATAGCCGCGCACGCTGATCTCCATCTGTGCTCGTGACAGCCCCAGTTGCGCTTCGGCGGCGATGTTGGGGACCGAGACCTGAACGTTGCTCTTGAATGTGGTCGCCTCGATCCGCAGCTGAACAGCCACGCCGATTTCGACCTTCTGGCCTTCGATTTCGCTGGTGGTGAACATCTTGGCCTCTTGCACCACGCCCACCGAGCTGCCCTCGGCCCCGCCCTTGAACAGACCGGCAAACCAGCTCAGCTTGCCGCTGGCATCGCGTATATAGGCCACTGAACTGACAAAGTGCTGATCCAGCGTCACCGCCAGATCGGCGGCGCCGGTCATAGGCATCTCAAGACCTTCCTCGCCCCCGTGCCCAGGGTCCATCACGCGAAAACGGTGTTTCGCAAGCGCGTCATCGCTGTCCAGCAGGGGGACATAAGTCAAAGCGTCGGCCATGTCGTTCAATCCAAATCCGATGAGAAAGAATGACAACAGGTTAGCACACTACGCCACCTGTCCAAAATTCGCTTGGGTTCATGTGAACCGTCGTGAGACTTCGACGCGAAGAGCGTGATTTTCTGAATCCGATCAGAAAGCCGCGTCAGGCATTACCGGCCCAAACGTCAAGTATGTCTGATCCTGCGTCGCCGATGCGGGCAGAGCGGACATTGGTTCTGATTTCTGATAAGGTTGTCTGAACACCACATCATTGAGGGCAGCCGATGCTCGAACGTCAAGAGGTCGTTGTGATCGGAGCCGGATGGCCGGGCTGAGCGTCGGCTGCGTACTCGGCGAGGCCAGGTTCGACTACGTCATTCTCCAACGCAACCGTATCTGCCAGAACTGGCGATCCCAGCACTGGGACTCGTTCCGGATAAACACACCGAACGTGCTGACCGTCCTGCCGGGCGACCGATACGACGGGGACGACCCGAAAGGCTACATGACCCGGGACGAATTCGTCGAGATGGTTGAGGACCATGTCCGCTGCAACCAGCTTGCGGTGCAGGCTGTCTGCCTGGTTTCTGGTGCAGATGCCATAGAAAGCACATTCGCCACGGTGCGCCATCGAACCGGCAAAACGAAGGGCTACCTCAGCCGAAAGACCGGACTGGCCATGGCCTTCAAACTGATGATGTCGCCGCAGGGCAAATGGTGGGAGCTCGACGGATCAAACCGCATGCCAGAGATCATTCAGGACATTGCATTCGTCGACGGCATCAAACAAATTCAACCAGCCGCCTGATCACGCCGTCACCAACTTTCGGGCATAGCTCATCAAGTGAGATCAATGCTATGTTGCTTAAGTGATTGAAATATGTGTGCGGGGCAGAAAACAGAGCCACCATTGCTTCAGGATCGGAGGCTTGTATCAATCTGAGCTCCGGATTCGTCGATTGGGCCGTGCTTTGTCCGCCTATCAACAGATCTGCGATAAACGATAGTACGAATGGCGCGCGACCATTCGTACAGCCAGGATATGCGTTGCGAGTCAGTTTTACCCCAGTAACATCAGCGCTTCAGTTCAATGTCTGGGGATGCGAGATCGCCGCGCCTTCCGCTTCGTGGGTGTAGAACTCGACCGTCCCGTCCTTGAGGCCGGAATGCACCAAGGGCCAGTTCGTTTCGGCTTGCGCGATACGGGTAGTTTGCTCTGCGATGAACAGATCGCGGGTTTCTTGATCCCAGTTGAGATATAGTTTGTCGTTGATCACGGCCCATCCGTTTACGAAATCAACCTCTGCACCGTAACCCTCAGAAACGGCATAGGAACACCAGCCGTTGTTCTGCGGTTCAAAGCTGGCAGGGTTTGTCGAAAATTTCGTAGCGTTTTCAGACGAGCTGAAGCGCCACGACTTACCCTTGTAGTCAACGCTGTATTCTGCACTCCCGATTTTTGGGGAGTTTTCGGTGAAGTATGCGACAACGTCGAAGCCGTCCATCGCCACGCCGTTTTCCAAGGCATTGACCGCCTCCCCTGCAGATGCAGAATGTGCCCCCATCAGCACAAGAGCAGTCGCAAAGAGCGCGTTTCGCCCTGTCGCCATCGCCAGATTCATCCTATCTACAATGTTCATTTGGAGTCCTTTCACGGGTGATCCGAAATAGGGTTGACCGATTAGTCCCATCGGATCTGCAACTGATGAAGCTGACGCTACCTGTTGATTTCCAATTCGTGAAATACCCATTGGCTTCCAAATCAATAGCGGACATCTATAAACTTGAATTTTTTTGGCACTCATCATTTAATTTTATAGACGTGAGCTATAGTCAGTGTGCCAAAAATGGAAATGTATCAGATTCGGTATTTTCTGACGCTTTGTGAGACGCTGAATTTCACGAAAGCGGCTACACAATGCAACGTCGCACAACCCTCTTTGTCTCGCGCCATAAAGATGCTTGAGGACGAGCTTGGTGGACCGCTGTTCCACCGTGCCCGAAATA
This sequence comes from Ruegeria sp. YKSF57, assembly GCF_059612585.1. Taxonomy (NCBI): domain Bacteria; kingdom Pseudomonadati; phylum Pseudomonadota; class Alphaproteobacteria; order Rhodobacterales; family Roseobacteraceae; genus Ruegeria; species Ruegeria sp. YKSF57. The sequence goes on from NZ_JBXWQW010000020.1 coordinate 79,391, forward strand.
GAACGAACTGCACCAGGCTCGGCAATCTCATGCGTCCACAACTACAAAAGATTCTGGATGCAAGTGAGCTGGCGTTGTCGCTTGCGCAAAAGGTTTCTTCGCTGGAGGTGGCCCGTTTGGACCTCGGCATCATGTGCACGATCGGGCCATCACGAATGATCGGTTTCATCAGCAGATTGAGGATGGAGATACCGGACCTTGACTTGCGCTTGCATGTCGCTCCTGGGTCCGAGTTGATTGAAAGGATGAAATCAGGTGATCTAGACCTTGCCATTTTGGGTATGCCGAAAATTCCCGAAATCTTCCACGCGCATACGCTGTACAGCGAGCGCTACGTAGTCGCCTTTCCAAAGGGTCACAGATTTGAGCAGATGGATACGGTGCCTTTGAGTGCACTGAACCACGAGGATTACCTGGACCGAACGAACTGCGAGTACTCCGAATACTTGAAAAGCCTGGATGCAGAAAAAGAGCCGAAACTGAACATTCTGTATCAAAGCGACAGGGAAACGTGGATACAGGCATCGCTTCTTGCTGGAATGGGCTGTGCGGTGATGCCCGAATATCTGCCCATGTTGCCAGGCATAGCGACACGCAACCTTGTTGAGCCGGACATTCGACGCGACATACAGTTGATCACGGTTGCAGGTCGGCGGCACCCGCCAGCTGTTGAAGCCTTCGTCAGGCTGACTCAGAGATATGATTGGAATGCGGGCAATTGCGTCTGAATGAGGCAATGGGTCGGATAGGCAACGTCACATCTTCCAAAGATGGCGGTCAGGACTTTCTCTCTTGGCCGAAACTGGTCTTGAGCCACATCACTGCTTCCTCACCAAACCCTAACCTCTTCGCTGCTAACGCAAGTCTTCTTGGCTCCTGAGGAAAGTCTGTGATGGGGGTCCCGCGCCAGCCCATCTCCAACATTGTCCTTCCCCCCTAAAACTGGGCCATTATGGACGTGTCGCGGTTTGATGCCGCTCCTTTGATAGCATTTATTGCAACAAAGGAGACTGACTATGGGACTGAAACGGACGGACGAATTCCGCGCTGATGCGGTGCGGATCGCGCTGACGAGCGGGCTGACGCGCAGGCCGGTTGCTTCAGATTTGGGTGTTGGCCTATCGACGCTGAACAAATGGGTGACGGCACATCGTGACACTGATGTGGTGCCGGACAAGGAGTTGGACCTTGCCCGTGAGAACGAGCGGCTTCGACGGGAGAACCGCATTCTCAAGGAGGAGAGGGACATCCTAAACTGAAGAGGATCAGAAAACAGTCCGGGGGACTGTTTTCCCGATGAAGGCCACGGCCTTCTTCGCGAGCCAAAAGCCATGAGGTTTCGGTTCATCGAAGAGCATGGCCATGATTTCCCGACCAACCGCCTTTGCCAGGTTCTGGATGTCAGCTCACGTGGCTTGCGCGCCTATCGCAGCCGTCCGGCCTGTCAAAGGCAGCGGACAGACATGGTCGTGCTGGCTCATATCAAGGAACAGTCTCGTCTCAGCCTGGGCAGCTACGGCCGCCCAAGGATGACCGAAGAGTTGAAGGAGCTTGGTCTGAACATCGGCCACCGCCGCGTTGGTAGGCTGATGCGTGACAATGGCATACGGGTCGAGAGAACGAAGAAATACAAGGTGACGACTGACAGCAACCATGCCTTCAACATCGCGCCGAACCTGTTGAACCGGGACTTCCGCGCAGATCACCCGAACCAGAAATGGGCCGGTGACATCAGCTATGTCTGGACGCGTGAGGGCTGGCTGTATCTGGCGATCATCCTCGATCTGCATTCCCGGCGTGTGATCGGCTGGGCAGTGAGCAACCGCATGAAGCGTGATCCGCTGCCCGGCAGTCGCCGCTTGCGGCGATGAGAGGGGGGCGATCCGAGCGTTGAAGATGGCTATCGCCTTACGACAGCCACCAACAGGCTGCATCCACCATACGGATCGCGGCAGCCAATACTGTTCGCACGACTATCAAAAACTCCTGCGCCAGCATGAGTTCCAGGTGTCGATGAGCGGCAAGGGCAACTGCTATGACAACTCCGCCGTTGAAGCGTTCTTCAAGACGATCAAGGCGGAGCTGATCTGGCGCAGGTCATGGCAGACGCGTAGAGCTGCAGAAATGGCAATCTTCCAATACATCAACGGTTTCTACAATCCACGACGCAGGCCCTCAGCCCTCGGCTGGAAAAGCCCGGTCGCATTCGAAAGGAAAGTGGCTTAAACGAGCACCTGGGGCGGCACAAAAAAGGGACAGGTCCACACCGACCCAATCAAGGAACTGAGCGGCGAAACACTTCGAGTGGACATAGATCGTTTCCGCAACGAACGTCTACGCGAGGAGGAAGAGTTCTGGGCTGAACCGGAATTTGGCAATCACTACACTTAGACGCGCCGAATCAGCGCTGTCATGGTCATGCCATGACACGCGTTCCGCCCCCTTTCCGAACAGATGACCGCGACGGCGGGCAAGCCGAGGCTGCGGTAGCGCAACTGATCCGGCTGCTCGCGCGTCAGGCTGTTCGGGAGACGGGCCGGAACGCCTCAGGCCAGAAGGAGCAGTTTCGGGATGCCACGCACCAATCCGCAAAAGAATAGTCGAACCCATCAGTTGCTGACGGTGAAGGAGGTCGCACAACTGGACAACTGTTCCGAGAAGACGGTGCGACGTGCCATCTCTGCGGGGCTGCTTGAGGTTAGCGGAACAGGACGGGTCAGAGACGCCCTTTGTCGTGGCCGCGTTCCGGTTGCTGATCCTGACTGGCTGTCGCCTTGGGGAAATCCAGACCTTGCAATGGTCCTTCATCACGGACGCAGGGATGGAGCTACCGGACACCAAGACGGGCGCGCGGCGCATTCCCCTGCCCCAAGCCGCCAGAGCGGTTCTGAGCGCCCTCCCACGGCTTCCTGACAACCCCTACGTTATTGCCGGGGCTGCACCCGGCCACTACGCCACCGACTTGCAGAAACCGTGGCGGCGTATACGTAAACGGGCCGGGTTGCCGAATGTTCGCATTCACGATCTTCGCCACACCTATGCGTCGAATGCCGTGTCGTCCGGCATGCCGATTCAGATGGTCGGGCGATTGCTGGGGCATAGCCAGATACAGACCACCATGCGTTATGCACATCTGGCGGATGATCCGGTTCGGAAAGCGGCGGAAGAAAACGCGGCGCGGCTCAACACATATGTTGGCGCGCAGGACCCCGGTCACAAGCTGCGCCTAGTTAAGTAATTAGTTAGGCTCAATCGTCCCCCTAAACGTTTACGTAGGCCCCCGTTACGTAGGGGGCCTACGTATAGGATACGTTACGAAGCTAAGCGGGTTCGCCCCTACCCGGGGTATACGCGGGGCCGGGCATACCCCGGGTAGGGAGAAGGGCGGGAACCATGAATAGCGGGAATGACGCCTTTGAATTCAATGTTTGTGACGGTGAGATGTCATACACTATTTTTACTATAAATCTTTATTCTAGACTGAAAGTTACTTTAATGATGCTATTTAGCTATGATTCGTCTTCGCCAGGAGCTGAAAAATGACTGAAACAGTAATATTTATTCCTTTTGACAAGGAGCTTTACGACGATCTCGTAAGATTCAGTGATGGCAATCTTGATGTGTCATCATGGGCTGAAGAGCAGATCATGGATTATATGGAACGCAACCTCGGTGATGCCACGTCGCAGCTGTTTGGCGTTCGTGCGATTGACTTCTATCGAAAGTATTTCCCTGACTATGCGGGAGAGGTCGAAGAGCGTCTTAGGCTTGCCGAAGAACTGGAGCTCAACGAACTTCTAGAAAAGCCACTTGTGTGGAAGGAAATCACAATTAAGCCAGGAACCAAGGTTCGCATGCAATACGGCGGAACTCATCATTTTGCCGTCGTAAAGGACGGAAAGATTGAGGACGAATCTGGGCGGTTTTCACCTTCTCAGTGGGCCGGAAACGTCGCCAACGGGACTAGCCGAAATGCTTGGCGTGATATCGAATTTAGGTCAAGAGAATCAACTCACTGGATTCAGGCTGAAATTCTCAGAAACAAAGCACGTCATGAGAGTGAGGAGGCTGACGATGCGAAAACTTGAAAGAGAATATCGCTCATTGTTCGAAGCCGAAGGCATTGACATCCTGTCGCTAAGGCAAAGAAACGGCCACTATGCGATAGGCACGCACTACGGAACGGTGTTTTGCGCGGGTTCGCCGTCCGACAACAGAAACCTGATGAATGTTCGTGCCTATCTGCGGCGTTTGCACAGAGATTAAAGTAGCACTTGGGCAACTCAATTGCTTTGACGGGTGGCAAGCCTGAGAGCGAGCCGGTTTGAAATTGTGTTTAGTTAATAACACGGCACTGCAATCGGGAGATATACATGAACGAGATGGTGGCATTTGTCTTTAAGCACCAAAAGGAATTGGCCGCATGTGAAGAAAAGCACAAAGTTGTTACCTGCCCGCAATGCGGCACCGAGTTTGATATATACTTAAGGTCAGCGAAATGCCGAAATAAACGTTGTTTTTTCCTAATTTTTTGACCCCAATAGAATGTAGCGGTGCGTCAAAAAAGCGGCAGCGCTTGCAACGCTTGAAACCGCCCCAAGGGGCCGCAAAAGGTCCATTCGATCCCGCGTGGCGGCCATGTAGTGCTCGCCACCATTTGTGTCAATTTGCTCACTTCGTTGGTTGGCACATACTTCGATCTCTCCCCGAAAAAAGTGGTTGAATGCGCTCGCCCTAGCTTCTACCCGAGGCGCGCCGCTACGGCAACACCAGCAGCTACACCGCAGCCTGAGTTTTGCCCGTGCGGGGTTGGCAGCGCCGTGCGGGATTTTGGGGCCGGAATGGCTCTAATTGGGCGCGGGCGAAACAGTCCCGCGCCCCTTTTCCGAAATCATCAAATGAAAGACGTCACATCATGGCAAACCAGCCAGCACAGAAATTCAAGATCGGTCTGATCACCGCAACCGTCTGGGACAATGACGGTTTTTACTCGGTCGACTTCTCACGCGCCTACAAGAGCGATACCGGTGATTGGCGCAACACGGGCAGTTTCCATCATTCGGACCTGCTGAATCTGTCCAAATGCGCGGAGCGCGCCGAAATCTGGATTGGCCGTCAAACCAATGCCAGGTGATTGCAGCGCCGGAGCGGCCCCGCTCCGGCCCCAAAACCAATGCTGCCCCGCCGGAGGCACCAAGGGGGCGTAAGCCCCCGCCCCTTTTCCCCACATCGTCACACATCCCAGCGGCAGGGCGTGCCGCGATAGAGGGGGGTCTTGTAACACCCCCCTCCACGAATACGAAAGCGAAGGTCAGCGCAAATGGAAGCAACCATCCTGCATTCCGGCTTTGATGGGCTGAAATTTACCATTCAGGCGGATATCCCGGACGAGTTTCGCGAAGAACTGGCTTCCGCCAAAACCCATGCCAAAGAGAGTTACAGCGATTGTGTTCTCGAATTTGGCTCTGTCTCGCTCAACGTCACCAGCAAGGGCGCACGGGGCTTCATCGCCCATACCGGTGATCATGGGGCCGTGTGGCTGTTCCAAGACCCGCAGGACCGCATTCCCAACAATCCCGGCATCACCGTCGATTTCCGTGCCTTTGGCCTTGCCACCGGCGGCCTTGAAGGGACCGAGAAACACTTTCGCGACTGCATGGGCGCCTTCGACATCAAATACGTGGAAACGCAACTGCGTGTCGCGCGGGCTGACTTTGCGGTCGACTTGCTGGCCCCGTGGTTTGAACCCGACCGCGAAGCCTTGGTTGTGCCACCCGGAACCAAGGTCACGGAGTATACCGGGGTCGACGAAACCGCGACGGTTTCCAGCGGCGCGCGCGTGGTTGGTCTGCGTGCCGGGGCCGTCGCCAACCGGCAGCTTGCGATCTATGACAAACGGGCCGAAGTGATCCAGCAGAACAAGATGGGCTGGCTGACCATCTGGAACGCGGCGCTGCAAGCCATTAGCAAGCCGCCCCTCAATCTCAGTGACCGGGACAAAAGTCAGGTCTGGCGCTTCGAGATGCGTCTTTCCTTCGTCTTTAATGGAAAGGAAAAGTACCCTCTTCGATAGCTATTTTGAATAGCAGCTACAAACATGAAGCGGATTATTCCGAAGCTTTGGACCACTGAAGAAATCTCCTGCACAACCGAGACGCCCTGTTGCACGCCCGCCACGCGTTCTTTCCGCTCCGTTTGCTTCCGTAGTGCTTCCAGCGGGTGAGGTGCAACGCCAAAAGCCGCCCTTTGGCGGTTAGTAAGTATTTGATGTTGCTGTGTTATATTTGGTTGCGGGAGCAGGATTTGAACCTGCGACCTTCAGGTTATGAGCCTGACGAGCTACCTGGCTGCTCCATCCCGCGCCGGTTTGTTGGCCTTTTGGTTTTTGCCTTGAGGCCGATGTTTGGCCGTTTGCCTTTTGGGCTGTTTGCCGGCCTTGCATGTGTTTTGATCGTTTTGAGAGGATTGTGGGGATTTTACTAGGTTTGGCGGTGACCTACTCTCCCGGGGCTTGAGCCCAAGTACCATTGGCGCGGCGGCACTTAACTTCCGGGTTCGGAATGGGACCGGGTGTTTTGCTCGCGCTATGACCACCAAACCGAGGAAAATCCCCGTCGCTCTTTTTGCTTTGCAAAAAGGCGACGCGCGGGAGGCAGCGTATTCGCTTGCGAATGCGCGTTCCCGCACGGTTGTTGTATCAATCAACACCGTGCGATCCGCTTATGCGGATTGTCACGTCATTGTCCAACTCAAGGTGTGTATGTTTTTGGCTTTTTGATTTCGCCTACCGCTTCGCTACTTGAGGCGGTGGGTGTCTTTCCATTACTGGATCAAATCAAGCCTATCGGGCGATTAGTACCGGTCAACTGAACGCATTGCTGCGCTTACATCTCCGGCCTATTGACGTGGTGGTCTTCCACGGCCCTCAGGGAGACCTTGTTTTGAGGGGGGCTTCCCGCTTAG
>NZ_JBXWQW010000021.1:0-85050 GCF_059612585.1 Ruegeria sp. YKSF57
CAGCACTTCCATCGCGGCCTGGGCCTGCATCGCCGCCAGCGAGACGAAATTGAAATCCATCGCCGAGATCACCGGGAAAAAGATCGGGATCGTCAGCAGGATCATCGACAGGCTGTCCATGAGGCAACCGAAGACGAGGTAGAAACACAGGATCAGCGCCAGGACGACCCAGGGCGAAAAACCCTGACTGACCACGTAATTCGACAGTTCCTGCGGTACCTGCGTGAGGGCGAGGAAACCGTTGTAGAAGCCCGCACCCAACACGATGAAAAAGATCATCGCGGTCGAGCGGGCCGTCACCAGAAAACTGTCCGCCAGAGTCGCAAGCGTCAGGCCGCCGTTGAAAAAGGCGATGACGCCGGTGCCGAATGCGCCGACTGCCGCGCCCTCGGTCGGGGTGAACCAGCCCAGATAGATGCCGCCCACCACCAGCCCAAAGACCAGCAGGACCGGCCAGACCTGGATCAGCGCCGCGAAGCGTTCGGCATAGGGAACCGGCGGGCGGGTGCCCGCGCTTTCGGGATAGAGGCGGACGTAGACCGAGATGGCGATGACATAGCCCACAGCCGCAAGAATACCTGGAATGAAGGCGGCAAGGAACAGCTTGGCGATGTTCTGTTCGGTCAGGATCGCATAGATCACCAGCACCACGGAGGGTGGGATCAGAATGCCCAGCGTACCGCCGGCGGCCAAAGTCGCGGTGGAAAACCCGCCGGCGTAACCGTATTGCTTGAGTTCGGGCAGAGCGACGCGGCCCATGGTGGCCGCCGTTGCCAGAGACGAGCCGCAGATCGCACCGAACCCGGCGCAGGCCCCGATCGCGGCCATGGCAACGCCGCCCTTTTTGTGACCCAGCCAGCCTTCGGCCGCCTTGAACAACGCGTTGGACATGCCGCCCAGCGTTGCAAAATGCCCCATCAGCAGGAACATGGGCACGATGGTCAGCGAATAGCTGGAAAAGGTCGTGTAGGTCTCGTTCTTGAGCCGGGCAAAGGCCACCTGTGTGCCGTCGGTCACGAGAACCAGGCCGACAAACCCCACAAGAAACATCGCCAGCCCGATGGGCACGCGCAGAAAGATCAGCACCATCAGGGCGGGGAAGGAGGCAATTCCGATTTCCAGAGCAGTCAATGCAGTGCCTCCACCCCATCCCGGATCAGGATGCGGCCGGTAAAGAATTCATAGGTACGAACGCCGGCCATGTAGACGCCAACCGCCGCCGCCGCCAGCGCCGCAGCGAAACTGAGCGCATAGGCCCACCAGATCGGGAACTGAAGCAGGAAGGTTGTTTCGTGATACTCTTTCTTGCTGATCATGCCGTCGAACAGTTTCCACGCGATCAGGATCAGAACGGCGGCAAAAATGATCTCGGTCACCATGCGCAGGAAGCGGTTGAAGCCGTTGGAGAAGACGTTGGTGAGAATATCGACCGAAGCATGTCCCGAGGTGATCTGGCACAGGGGCAGAAAGCAGAAAATGGCAAAGGCGACGCCTGCCTCGACCAGTTCGAAATCGCCGTTGACCGGGCCGACGCCCATGCCGATGGCCCAGTCGGACAATCCGGGCGCGAGGCTTTGCATCATGTCGCCGTGGAAAAACCCGTTCAGCAAGCGGCCCAGAATGGACACGCAGGTCAGCAGGATCAGGAGGCTCAGGACGATCCCGCCGATGATGGCCAGCGTTCTGGCCAACCCCTTCATCAGTCTATGCATTGGACCTCGATCTTTTGCGGGGGCCATTGGATCGCGGCGCCGGGGCGCCGCGACCGGTTGCGATGGGCCGGATCAGTTGGAATAGTCCGGCGTGTATTTGTCGATCAGCATCTGCGCTTCGTCGAGCAGGGCCTGACCGTCCTTGCCTTTGGAGGCCATGTCGGCGATCCATTCGTCATAGATCGGCTGCGCCAGGGCGCGCCATTCCTCGACACCGGCCTGGTCGATGGTGATGATGTTGTTGCCCAGGTCCTCAGCGACAAGTCGAGCGGGGCCATCGGCATCAGCCTGCGTGCCACCGGCGAAGACCGAGAATTCGAGACCCGAATTGTCGTCGATCACCTTTTTCAGATCATCCGGCAGGCTGTCATATTTGGCCTTGTTCATCGCCAGAACGAAGGTCAGCGTATACAATGCGCGGCCCTCGAATTCGGTGTGGTTCTCGACCAGTTCCGGCACCTTCAGGGCGGTGGTGACTTCCCATGGGATGGTGGTGCCGTCGATCACGCCTTTGCTGAGCCCCTCGGGCACGGCGGGCACCGGCATGCCGACCGGGGTCGCGCCGAGCTTGGTCAAAAGCGAGTTGACCGAGCGCGAGCCGCCGCGGATCTTCATGCCTTGCAGGTCTTCGGGGCTTTCCACCGGTTCGGAGGTGTGGATCATGCCCGGACCATGCACCCAGGTGGCGAGGATGTGGACATCCTTGAACTCGTCATCCTTCATGTGTTTTTCGAACATTTCCCAATAGGCGCGCGACACGGCGCGTGCATTTGTCATCATGAAGGGCAGTTCGAATACTTCGGTCGAGGGGAAACGGCCCGGCGTATAGCCGACCACGGTCCACACCACATCCGCCACACCGTCGATCGCCTGATCCATCAGCTCCGGCGGCTTGCCGCCCAGCTGCATCGAGGGATAGCGTTCCACCTTGATGCGGCCACCCGAATCCTCTTCGACACTGTCGGCCCAGACATCCAGAACCAGTTTCGGCACGTTGGCCTGCGCCGGCAGGAACTGGTGCAGTTTCAGCGTCACTTCCTGGGCCAGCGCGGTAGAGGCGCTGAAGCCCGTGGCCAGCGCCGCAACGGCCGCGCCGCCGATGACGCCCAAAAGCGTTCTCCGATAGGTCATGTTATCCTCCCTTTGACCCCTCTTTTTAGCAATATAATGCCCATATCTTTGCATAATGCAATATATTGCTCACTCTCTGTTCAGGCGAACACCGCGCCCTCGAGGCCGGTACTGCCGTACAGCCATTCGACCGCATCGTACCACTGGTCGGGGGATCTGGCGCTCATGATCGTGTTTCGCAGCGCCGCGTGTGCCCCGGCGGGGTGATAAATGTGTTCTCCGATTTCCCGAGACTGCAACTGAACGCGGGCTGTACGCAAGCGTCGTCTGTCCTGATAGGTGTTTAATATCCCCTCCACATCGCCCCCCGCCTCGAAAAGCGCGGACAGGCAAACGGCATCCTCCATCGCCATACAGGCGCCCTGGGCGAAGTATTGCAGCATCGGATGCGCGGCGTCGCCGAGCAGGGCAACGCGCCCGTCGGCCCATTCCATGACCGGGTCGCGGTCGCACAGCACCCACAGTTTCCAGTCCCGTCCCTTGTCGATCACCTTTTGCGCCCTGGGGCTGACATGTTCGAATCCCCGGCGCACCTCGTCATGGGCGACCGGTTTGCCCGCGACCGGCTCCGGCGCGTCGTTGTGATAGGTCACCACGAGGTTGAAGCTTTTCCAGCCCGACAGCGGATAGTGCACGATATGGCACTTGGGACCGGCCCACAGCGTCGCGGCGTTCCAGCGCAGATCCTCGGGCATGTCCTCGACCGGGATCACCGACCGATAGGTGGTGTGCCCGGACACGCGCGGCGGCCCGTCGTCGCGCATCTGCGCGCGCACTTTTGACCAAAGACCATCAGCGCCGATCAGCGCCTTGCCTGCGGCGCGGGTTCCGTCATGAAGGATCGCGGTAACCGAAGTACCGTCCTGTTCGTATCCCTGAACCGCGCTGTTGGTGCGCAATTCGACCAGCGGGTGATCCTGACAGGCCCTGAGGAACACGCCGTGCAATTCACCACGATGCACGACCGCATAAGGGTTGCCCATGCGCGTGCGAAAGGCGTCATCCAGCGGGATGCGGGTGATCTCGTCGCCGGTCAGGGCATCCATCAGCCGCAGGTTGTCGATATAGACCGCCATCGCCCGCGCCGCGTCACCGACGCCCAGATAGTCAAAGGCGTGGAAGGCGTTCGGACCCAGCTGGATTCCCGCCCCGATTTCGCCGAACTGACCGGCTTTTTCCAGCACCAGAACCCGCTGCCCCCGCTGGGCGAGGCCAATGGCGGCCGCCAGCCCCCCGATCCCGCCGCCCGCGATGACGATCCGGTCTGACATGGGTCATTCGGCCTCGGTCAGGTTCAATTCGATCGGGTCGAGCCCGTCAATGCTGCCGGTGATCAGGTCGCCGGCGATCACCGGCCCCACGCCCGCCGGCGTGCCGGTCATGATCAGGTCGCCGGGGCGCAGATGATAAAAGCCGGACAGATGGCTGACGATTTCGTCGATCTTCCAGATCAGCTCGGACAGCGTGGCATCCTGACGGGATTCGCCATTCACCTGAAGATGGATGCGTTTGCCGTCATCCGGCGACCAGTCGCCCGCCTTGGTCAGCGGCGCAAAAACGGCGGCGTTTTCCACATCCTTGCCCAGATCCCAGGGGCGCTGTTTGTTGCGTTCGCGGATTTGCAGGTCGCGCCGGGTCATGTCGAGCGCGCAGCCATAGGCATAGACGGCCGCCCAGGCCTCGTCCCGGCTGGCGCGGAACACCGGCCTGCCAATGGCAAATGCAAGTTCCATTTCATAGTGATAGTTCTCGGTCCCCGGCGGATAGGGCACCGACGCGCCTGTCAGGATGGCGTTGGGGGCGGATTTGGTGAAGTAGAACGGCGCTTCGCGATCCACTTCGTTGCCCATCTCGGCCGCGTGCGCGGCATAGTTGCGGCCCACGCAGAAAATCCGCCCGATAGGGTAGGTCGCGGATTCGCCCCTGACCGGGATGCCCGGAACAGGGGGAAGGGTGAACAGGCTGTCGCTCATCTCGGGCGCTCCTCGTAATAGCCAAGCTTGTCCTGCAGGGGACGGTCGTGAATGCGGATCAGGAAGGCCTCGGTCCCGGCCTTGTGGGCAATGTCGGCAAAGACCGGGGCGGTAAACGTGTCTTTCGGCCCCCAGAGGATGGTCTTGCCGTTGATGGTGGTTTCGCCCTCGCCGCCGATGACATGAAAGGCGCAGGAGGCGGAGCGGAAAGGCGGCGCGTGGCGTTCGCCCTTTTTCAGCATCATCGCGGTGAAACCCAGAGTTGGCAGCACGTCGTTGCCGGTTTCAGGGTTGATGTAGTCGAGTTCGGTGACGCCTTCGCCATAGATTGCCATCTGGCGCAAGGCCGCTTCGGTTTCGGACCAGGGATAGCGCATCATCGGGTAACGGCGGGCGGTCTGGCGCGGGCGCCGGGATGGTGCAAGACCCGCAGCGCGGTATTCGACCTGACTGGCATCGGGGCGGTTGCGCTGTGCCTGCAACTCTCCCTCGATGGCGTATGAGCCCTCGAGATAGACGAAAAGCGGCAAGTCCAAAGCGTCGAGCCAGACGACGGGGCCGTCGCCGTCGTGACCGTGGTCGTGCCATTCCCCGCCCGGGGTCAGCACGAGATCACCCGCGTCCATCGGCAGCCGTTCGCCATCGACCACGGTATAACCACCAGTGCCTTCGACCACGATCCTGACGGCAGAGGGGGTGTGGCGGTGCGCTGGCGCCTGTTCTCCGGGCAACAGCAGCTGCAGGCCCAGATAGATGGTCGAGGTCGCCTGCATCGCGCCGACGCCGCGGCCGGGATCGGACAGGACCAGCACCCGGCGCTCGGCCTTTTCGACCGGCGTCAGCTCTCCGGCGCGCAGCAGAAGGGGGCGAACCGTGTCGTAGTTCCAATAGCCCGGGCGGGTGACCGGCTGCGGTTCGCCATGCGGCAGGACGTTGCGCATCATCGGCCACAAGGGGGCGACGCCCGCGCGTTCCATGTCGTCTCGGTAATCCTGCGGCAGGTCTTCCAGCGTTCCCAGTTTCTGTGACAAGACACCCTCCCCCCATGCGCAGTGCACCGGGTTGTATCTTATGGGGCATTTGGTTTGACGCAAGGTTGAGCCGTCAGGAAGGGCCGAGTCGCCGGTTGAATGGAATCACCGGGCTGCACGCGCCAGTTTCTGCCGACAACCGATGGTTGCAGTGGCGCGAATTCGCGCAGATTCGGTTTCGTCCGATTTCCTGTCCGCCGATTGGACGGATTCGGAGTATTGGTGGGACACGTCCCGCTTTGGAGGAAACACCCGGAACAAACGCAAACGTGATCAATGATTTTTCGCGCTGCAGCCTTGGCGGCAAGGATGCGCGCGCTAATTTCAACCTAAAGGTGGAGCCTTGCGGCTTTGTTTCCTGCCATGATGCTCGGTAGGGCAGGAACTGCGCCAGGTCCACCAAGAATTGGGGTAGCAAAACCCAGTCAGACCTTTTTCGGGACATGAAGGAACACGGCCACTCACGCAAGTGACGGCGCAGGAATGCTACAGGGCACACCCACCAGAGAACCCGCACCCAAGCTTCTCTGTGAAATGGGCGGTCTCATTTCAGGCCACGCATGCCTTGTTGCTAAAGGCCGGATGTCCGGTTTCGACCAGGACCTCCCGGCCTGTGGTCAGGTCAAGTAACCTGTATCATCCTGGCCACCCCGCCGGGGATAGCCCCCCTTATTCCCGGCGGGACAATTCGGGGCTGCTGGAGATCGTTCGCGGACGTGTTCCCCGGTCACTCGTCTATGTCATGCAGTTCGTTGAGCAGATCCAGCAGGGTTTCGTAACGCTCGGGTCCCATCTGCGCACGAATGCGCTCGGCGGCGCGGATGCTGGTGCTGAGGTTCCGGCTGATGATCTGGCGACCGCCGTCGCGAATGCTGATGACCTGTTTTCGGCGGTCATGGGCGTCGGGGCGGCGTTCGATCAGTTCCTTTTCCTCGAGCTTTTGCAGAATGCGTGTGAGGCTGGGCAGCAGCAGGCAGGCCCGGTCGGCGATGCGTGTGGGGTCTTGCGGGCCCTCTTCCTGAAGCACCCGCAGCACGCGCCATTGCTGTTCCGTGATACCGACATCGGCCAGCATCGCCCGGATCGGCCCCATCACCCGTTCACGCGCGCGCAGCAGCGCGATGGGAAGGGATCTTGAGGTCAGTGGCAGGTCTTGGCTCATGAAAGAATCTTTGCTCAATTCCTGTTGGTTAGCAACCAGTGAGTGATTGCCGGGGCTGGTCAAATCACCACACTTGATTGACTTGTTAAGTATTTTTTGTGACTGTGGCAACCAGATTGGCACTAAGGTGCGGACGAATACCGGACCCGGCAGAGCGGAGTGGGCGATGAAGTGGCACGAATTCGGCGCATGGGGCCGCAAGGTGGCGGACTGGGCGCAGACCTATCATCTGAGTGTCGCGGATCGCCCGGTGCGCGCCCGGACAGAGCCGGGCGCGGTGTTGGACGCCCTGCCCGCGTCACCGCCGGAAAGCTCAGAACGGATCGAAGCGATCTTTGAAGACTTCGAAGAGATCGTGATGCCGGGCATCACCCATTGGCAGCACCCCCGGTTCTTTGCCTATTTCAACGCAAATGCCTCGGCCCCTTCGGTTCTGGCCGAGTTCCTGACCAGCGCCATCGCGCCGCAGTGCATGTTGTGGCAGACCTCACCCGCCGCAACCGAGATGGAAACGCGGATGATGGACTGGCTGCGGCAGGCGCTGGATCTGCCCGAGGGATTTGCCGGTGTCATTCAGGATTCCGCCTCCTCCGCGACGCTGGCGGCGGTGCTGACCATGCGTGAAAAGGCGCTGGCCTGGCAGGGCAACCGGCACGGGCTGTTCGGGCAGAAGCCGCTGCGCGTCTATTGTTCGTCCGAGGTTCATACTTCGATCGACCGGGCGATCTGGGTTGCGGGGATCGGACAGGACAACCTGGTCCGCATTCCGATCAAGGGCGACTGGCGCGGGATGGACCCCGAGGCATTGGAGGCGTCGATACGGGCTGATCTTGCAGCCGGGCTGCACCCGGCAGGCGTGATCCTGTGCGTGGGCGGCACCGGCACCGGGGCGACGGACCCGGTGGACCGATGCCTGGAGATCGCAACGAAATACGGGCTTTATTCGCATGTCGATGCCGCCTGGGCGGGTTCGGCAATGATTTGTCCCGACTATCGCCACTATTGGACCGGCGTCGAAAAGGCCGACAGCATTGTGTTCAACCCGCACAAATGGCTGGGAGTACAATTCGATTGTTGCGCGCATTTCCTGAAAAACCCCGACGATCTGGTGCAGACGCTGGCGATCAGCCCGGAATACCTCAAGACGCATGGACGGGACGGGATCATCAACTATTCCGAATGGTCGGTGCCATTGGGTCGCCGGTTCCGGGCACTGAAGCTGTGGTTCGTGATCCGCGCCTATGGGCTGGAGGGGCTGCGCCAGCGGCTGCGAAACCATATCGAATGGTCGCGCAAGCTGCATGACCAGCTGGCGGCGGAACCGGATTTCGAAATCGTGACACCGCCGATGTGGTCATTGTGGACCTTCCGCTTTGCGCCGGATGGTGCGGACGATCTGGACGATCTGAACCTGCGGCTGGTGAATGCGATCAACGATGATGGCCGCATCTATCTGACACAGACCCGAGTCGATGGCGATCTGGTGATCCGGTTTCAGGCGGGACAGTTCGAAACCACCGAGGACGACGTGAGGATGGCCTTTGAGGTGATCACCGAAATCGCGCGATCGCTGTCCCCTGATGGACTTGCGCCCGGAAAGGCGTAGCTTGTCCGCAAACCCCAGATACTGAGAGGCCCACATGCCCGCACCAAAAAACAGTTTCAAACAGGCCCTATTGCGCGGCGATCGCCTGATCGGTTGCTGGATGAGCTTTGCCGAGGCCTCCACCGCCGAGATCATGGGCACAACCGGGTTCGACTGGCTGGTGATCGACGGCGAACACAGCCCCAACGATATCCGATCGATCCGCGATCAGCTGGTGGCGCTGGCGGCCAGCCCGTCGCATCCGGTGGTGCGGGTGCCCATCGGCGAGACCTGGATCATCAAGCAGGTGCTGGACGCGGGTGCGCAAACGGTTCTGGTGCCCATGGTGGAAAGCGCCGAGCAGGCCAGGGAACTGGTGCGCGCCTGTCACTATCCGCCAACAGGTACGCGCGGTGTGGGCGCCACGGCGACGCGGGCCACCATGTTCGGAACGATTGGCGAGTATATCCAGACCGCCGATGACGAGGTCTGTCTTTTGGTGCAGGTCGAGAACCGCGCCGGTATCGCCGCGCTGGATGACATCCTTGCGGTCGAGGGTATCGACGGCGTGTTCATCGGCCCGGCTGATCTGTCGACGGACATGGGCTTTCAGGGCAACAGCGCCGCGCCCGAAGTGCGCGCGGTCATCGAGGCCGCGATCACCCGGATCAAGGATGCGGGCAAAGCACCGGGCATCCTTGGTACCAGCGAAGAGGCGGCACAGGCCTATCTGGATATGGGCGCACAATTTCTGGCGGTGGGCATCGACGTGCTGGTACTGGCCCAGAGCGCGCGCGCTTTGTCGGCCAAGTGGAAGGCGAAATAGGCCGGATCAGCCGCGCATCGCGGCGGCGGCCCTGGCATAGCCGCCCGAAGCCCCGTCGATGAAATGCATGTGGTCATCGCGCGTGGCCGACGGCACGATGCAGGTCATCATCGCCTCGTCCTGGGCGTGCAGGCCATAGCGGATCTTTCCCTGCGCCCGGGCCTCTTCCAGAAGCATCCCGATCGTGTCGAGCGATGCCTGATCGCAGTCGAGCGTCATTTTAAGCCCGTCGTCGAATTTGCGGAAATCGGTGTTCTGCGTGACCATGCGCCGATAATGGCCCGGATCGAACGAACCGAGATGCCGGCCAGACTTGAACAGAAGCCAGATCAACAGGTTTTGTCCCAGCACCAGTAATTTTCTGAACGCCAGATTGCTGCCGGCACGAGAAACATGGGCATCAATGCTCAGCCCCGGCGGGGGCCAGCGGAGCGGCGGACCGGAGGCGGCAACCGGGTGGCCGCCACGCTCCAGCCCGGCCACGGCCTGAACCACCCGCCGCGCCAGGTCGGCAAAGTCACGATCCGACGCGCGGGCGATTGGCTGAATGACGATGGACACGATCTGTCCATGTTTTGCCCGGCTGTTGGCCCAACGGCAGGACAAACCGGTCAGGTCCGGTTGTGCGCCCGGAGCAGCGGGCGGGATTTCATAGGCGCCGGATTTCATCCGCGACTCGGCCCAGCTGACCCCTCCGCCTGAAAACATGGCGTAATCGACGCCGTCCGATGCTGCGTGTCGGGCAACGCGAACATCGCTGCCCATGGCGCGGATGTCGCTCAGCGGCACCAGGGCGGCGCGAAGCGAGATCGAGAATTCCTCCTTGGCCCAACACCGAAGGTTTGCCAGCACCTGATGCGCGCGGGCAGCCAGTGAGCCCGGAACCGCAAAGGCCGCGCCGTCACCCCCGAAGACAAAGGGAAACGGCTGTTCGGACACTTCGTTCATCATGGCCGAGATCACGGCGGCACCAACCATGTTGACGGTCTTGTATCGCCCGCGTTCGATCTCGCCGGTGGAATCGACGATATCGGCCACACCAACCACCCAATCCGGCGGCAGCGGGGTGAACCGCGCGGGCTCGGCCAGCTCGGCGAAATCGCGCACGGGCGCAAGCGTGGCATAAAACCCGCCCTGCTCGCCGATCATTGCCCTTGTCCCCTGCATAGACGTCAAAGTAGCACGAATGCGGTGATGACCAGCAATCACGCAACCAGACACACGCTTGTGCAATGTGGCGGGACGTGTCAACCATCCTTAACAAGACAGGTATCGGAGCGGATCATGCGGGCTGGATTGGTTGTATTGTGTCTGGCCTATGTGCTGAGCCAGTTCTTTCGCGCCTTTCTGGCGGTGCTGACCGCCGATCTTGGCCGCGACATTGGCGCGGCACCAGACGATCTGGCCGCCGCTTCGGGGTTTTGGTTCCTGACTTT
Source organism: Ruegeria sp. YKSF57 (assembly GCF_059612585.1). Lineage (NCBI taxonomy): Bacteria > Pseudomonadati > Pseudomonadota > Alphaproteobacteria > Rhodobacterales > Roseobacteraceae > Ruegeria > Ruegeria sp. YKSF57. Next base: position 10,857 of record NZ_JBXWQW010000021.1, read on the forward strand.
CGCCGCGATGCAAATTCCGGTCGGCTGGTCGCTGGACCGGATCGGGCCGCGACGGACGGCAGCGGTGTTGCTGCTGCTGGGCGGTGGCGGCGGCGCGGCCCTGTTTGCGGCGGCAACCGCGCCGGTTCACGTGAGTCTTGCCATGGTGCTGATCGGCGTCGGGTGCTCGCCGGTTCTGATGGCGTCCTATTACATTTTCGCGCGCGAGTTTGCCCCGGCCAGATTCGCCACGCTGGCGGCGGTGATGCTTGGCGTGGGTTCGGTTGGCAATCTTGTCGCCTCGTACCCGACCGCGCTGGCGGTGGAGCTGATGGGCTGGCGTGCGACGCTGGCCGGGCTGGCCGCAATCTCGTCGGCTGTGGCGGTTGGAATCTGGATGACGGTGCATGATCCTGAACGGATTGATTCCGAGCAAAAGGGATCGGTTCTGGATCTTCTGAGAGAACCGCGGCTGTGGGCCATTCTGCCGCTGATGCTGGTGGCCTATGCGCCCTCGGCGGCGCTGCGGGGGCTTTGGGCAGGGCCGTATTTGCGGGACGTTTTCGATCTGACCACCTCGCAGATCGGGCAGGTGACGCTGATCATGGGGGCGGCGATGATTGCCGGAACCTTCAGCTATGGCCCGCTGGACCGGATCCTGGACACCCGGAAATGGGTGATCTTCGGGGGCAACGTATTGGGCGCCGTCGCGTTGGGCCTCCTGTGCCTGTGGATCGATCACGCGGTCTGGTCCTCGGTCGTGCTGATGGCGGTGATCGGGTTCATGGGGGCATCCTTCCCGGTGATCATGGCGCATGGACGCGCCTTCATTCCGGCACATCTGGTCGGGCGAGGTGTGACGCTGTTGAACCTGTTCGGCATCGGTGGCGTCGGGATCATGCAGTTTCTGACCGGACGGATGCACGCGGCAACCGTGGAGGCGGGCGCGACTGCGCCTTACGTGCTGATTTTTGGCTTTTTTGCGGTCGCGCTTGGCCTTGGTTGCGCGGTATACCTGTTCAGCCGCGACAGCGTCGACTGACCTGAAACCACCGGAACAGGAGCATCAATTGCAAGACGTGCGTGTCATCGCCCCAAATCTGAAACGCAGGCTTTCCGGCGTGACGGCGACTATTGCGCGGTTGGTTCCTCTGCAGGCCCAAAAGATCGGCATTGTCGCCACCGGCCCCGGATTGCCCGATGACATCCCGCATATACCGCTGGCAAAGGTACCGTTCCTGCCGCGCCGACCTCTCAGGGTCTGGCATGCACGGCGGAACACGGAAATGCTGTTGGGTCTGATCTTGCGGGGGGTGTTCCGGATGCGCCTGAAGCTGCTGTTCACCAGCGCCTCGCAGCGGCGGCACACGGGTTATACCAAGTGGCTGATCTCGAAGATGGACGCGGTGGTGGCGACCTCGCGCAAGACCGCCGGGTATCTGGACCGGGACGCGCGCGTGATCATGCACGGGATCAACCTGCAGGATTTCACCCCGCCCAAGGATCGCGCCGCCGTGCGGGCGCAACTGGGGCTGCCCGACGGGATATTGCTGGGCTGTTATGGCCGCATCCGGCACCAGAAAGGCACGGATGCCTTTGTCGATGCGATGATCGATCTGTGTGGGCGGTTCGACGATGTATCGGGCATTGTCATGGGCCGGGCGACCGAGCAGCACACCGGCTTTCTGAACGATCTGAAACAGAAGGTCGCAGACGCCGGGCTGGCCCACCGCATCCTGTTCAAGCCCGAGGTCACCGTGGACCGGATCGCGGAATGGTATCAGGTGCTGGACCTGTTCATCGCCCCCCAGCGATGGGAAGGGTTCGGCCTGACCCCGCTGGAGGCGATGGCCTGCGGTGTGCCGGTGGTGGCCACCGATGTGGGCGCGTTTTCCGAAATCGTGACCGACCCGTCGCTGGGCCGCGTCGTGGCCCCGAACAACATCCAGGCGCTGGCCGGCGCGGCGGCGGAGATGCTGGCGGACCGCGATTCTCTGGCCCGGTCCGGAGTGGCGGCCCGCACCCATGTAGAGACGCATTTTGATATCGAAGGCGAAGCAAATGCGCTGGTCGAGGTCTATGAGGGCCTTCTGGCCGGGGGCTGAGACACAGCGCCACGCCTCAAATTGACGTCAGGGACGCAAATACGCCGCCTGCCCCCTTTCTTCTGCGACAAAGGGTGCTATGAACGCGCGTCCTTAACTCAGGAGACAAGACATGGGCTATCGCGTCGTCGTCGTCGGCGCCACGGGCAACGTGGGCCGCGAAATGCTGAACATCCTGGCCGAGCGCCAGTTCCCCGTGGACGAAATTGCCGCTTTGGCAAGCCGTCGTTCGCTGGGCACCGAAGTCAGCTTTGGCGACAAGACGATCAAGACCCAGGACTTGGCCACCTTTGACTTTACCGGCTGGGACATGGCGCTGTTTGCCGTGGGTTCGGCCGCGACCAAGGATTACGCGCCCAAGGCGGCAGCGGCGGGCTGTGTCGTGATCGACAACTCGTCGCTCTATCGCTATGACCCGGACATTCCGCTGATCGTGCCGGAAGTGAACCCGCAGGCGATCCACGACTATTCCAAGAAGAATATCATCGCGAACCCCAACTGCTCGACCGCGCAGATGGTGGTTGCGCTGAAACCGCTGCATGACCGTGCCAGGATCAAGCGCGTCGTGGTGTCGACCTATCAGTCGGTGTCGGGAGCGGGCAAGGAAGGCATGGACGAGCTGTGGGATCAGACCAAGGCCGTCTACAACCCGATCACCGAGGTCGAGCCGAAGAAGTTCCAGAAGCAGATCGCCTTCAACGTCATTCCGCATATCGACGTCTTCATGGAGGATGGCTCGACCAAGGAAGAGTGGAAGATGGTCGCCGAAACCAAGAAAATCGTCGACCCCAAGATCAAGGTTACCGCGACCTGCGTCCGCGTTCCGGTCTTTGTCGGCCATTCCGAGGCGGTGAACATCGAGTTCGAGGAGTTCCTGGACGAAGACGAGGCGCGCGATATCCTGCGCGAGGCACCCGGCATCATGGTGATCGACAAGCGCGAGGCCGGTGGCTATGTCACCCCGGTGGAATGCGTCGGCGATTTCGCCACCTTCATCAGCCGCATTCGCCAGGATTCGACCATCGAGAACGGCATCAACCTGTGGTGCGTCAGCGACAACCTGCGCAAGGGCGCGGCGCTGAACGCGGTGCAGATCGCCGAGCTGCTGGGACGGGAAGTTCTGAAGAAGGGGTGAAGCTCCTTCGGATTGGGAATGTCAGGGGCGCGTAAACCGTGCCCCTTTTTCGTTGACCTGCCTGCGTGACCGAGTAATGTCCGGCCACCTTTCGGTGCCCGCCCGTGCGGGAGAATCGGGAACGCGGTGCAAACCCGCGACGTGCCCAACGCTGTAAGGGGGACTGTGCGGACATGAACCACTGGCCTTGGCCGGGAAGGGGTTCGCGCGGGAAGATCCCGAGTCAGAAGACCGGCCGGAAGGGATGGCGCAGCCTGCGTGGACGGCGGGCGGCGCGGGACCATCCAAGGGGACTCCGATGGCCATTACCACCGAACCGGCGCTGATGGCGCCCGACGCCTTTGACAAGGCGAGCCGCGAAGCGGTTTATCGAACTATCCTCAACCGCCGCGACACTCGCGGGGATTTCCTGCCGGACGCGATACCCGAAGACCGGTTGAGCCGTGTCCTTTTGGCGGCGCATCACGCGCCATCGGTGGGATTCATGCAGCCGTGGGATTTCCTGATCCTGCAGGACCGTGATATGCGCCGGCAGGTGCATGAGCTGTTTGCCAAGGCCCATGCTGAGGCCGCGCTGATGTTCCCGGTCGAGCAGCGCGACACTTATCGCAAGCTCAAGCTGGAAGGTATCCTCGAGGCGCCGATCAACATCTGCATCACTTGCGACCGCAGCCGCTCCGGGCCGGTGGTGATCGGTCGCACTCATATACCGGTGATGGACATGTTCTCGTCGGTCTGTGCGGTACAGAATTTCTGGCTGGCGGCACGAGCCGAGGGGCTGGGGGTGGGCTGGGTGTCGATCCTTGACAATGGCGCGCTGAAAGAGGTGCTGAACCTGCCTGCCGAGGTTGTACCCGTCGCATATCTTTGTGTCGGGCTGGTCCGTGGTTTTCACGACAGGCCGGAACTTGAAAAGGCCGGTTGGCTGCCGCGCCGCGCGATCACCGACCACGTGCACTTTGGTCAATGGGGGCAAACCGGCGGTGATGCAAAGCTGACCGGGCGCTTGCGCGCGGACCAGGCATCAATCGCAGACGGAACGTTCCTGTCGCGGCGGCTGGGCTGATTTCCAGAAGCGGTTCGGGCGCCGAAGGTCGGCGCCCGGGTCACTCAGACCGGTTCGAACTTTCCTTTCGCAGGATCATAGCTCTGCAATCCGCCTGCGCCGATGTCGGTCCACAGGCCGTGAATGCTGAGGCTTTTGGCCTCGACGGCGGAGGCGACGAACGGGAAGGTCATCAGGTTTTCCAGCGAGGCCACCACGGCCTGTTTCTCGAACTGGCGGGCCTGTTCGATGTTGTCCTTGAGATCGGCAACCAGATCGTATTTCGGTTTCAGGATATCCATCCAGCGCCCGACGAAGCTTTCCTTGGCCTCAAGCTGTGGCGCCTGCCCCTTGCACATGTCGATACAGCCCTGAACGCCACCGCATTGCGAATGGCCCAGCACGATCAGATGCGCGACCTTCAGCGCGGTGACCGCATATTCGATGGCCGCGCTGGTGCCGTGGTGATCGCCATCGGGCGCATAGGGCGGTACCAGATTGGCAATGTTGCGGTGGATAAAGAATTCGCCCTGATCGGCGCCGAAGATAGATGTGACGTGCACCCGGCTGTCGCAGCAGGAGATCACCATGGCGCGCGGATGCTGCCCTTCGTTGGCCAATGTGCGGTACCAGGCCTCGTTCTCGGCATAGGTCGTGGCTTTCCAGCCATGGTAGCGCTTGACCAGATAATTCGGCAGAGGTTTAGCGAAGTCCATTCCAGTAAATCCCCAAGGTTTTCTGTGCTGCAGCGTGATCTAATCCGAATTGAAACAAAATTCGAGACATTATCCACTTTTGCCGAAACCTTTTGCCAACCACTGTGGCGCGAGGATGCGACCGTGCCGTGGGGGTGCGACTTTATTGGGGTGAACGTGGTGGAGAAAGTGATCACACTCGTTCAGAGGGAAACCGTGCGACTGGATCCGGACCCTCTGGGAAATCTTTACGATCAGCTGGGCGATTCGGGCGCCGAGGATGTGGTATGCCGCGCCATCGAAGAGCTGGCCCTGCGGCTGTCGCGATGCGAACTCATGTGGCGACAACGGGATTGGCTGGGTCTGCGCAAGGCCGCACGCTCGCTGGTGGCGATTGCCGAACAGGTCGGCATGACGGCGCTGACCCGCGTGGCGGGAGATGTGTCAGACGCCGTGGATGCCGGAGACCACGTCGCCGCCAGCGCCACCCTGTTCCGCCTGATCCGGGTCGGCGAGCAGTCGTTGGTTGCGGTTTGGGACCAACGGCATCTTTCGATCTGAAATGGCTTGCAGGTGCCCCGGCGCAAGGTAGTCTGGCCGCACCTCAACCAAGCGAGCCGTTCATGCCCCTGTCTTTTGCCCCTCCCTCCGACCACGCCCTGCACCTGCATGTAATCGAACAGGCCGCGCTTGATGCCTGGCTGGATGCGCAGGACAGCGAGGTTCGGGGTTGGGTAGCGTCCAACGGGTTCACCGGCGCACTGGGACAGGCGCTGTTGGTGCCGGGCCGCGAAGGCGCGGTGCGATTTGCGCTGGCCGGGTACGGCGACGCGACCAAGCGCGCGCGCAAGCGGTTTCCGCTGGCCGCCGCCGCCGAAAAGCTGCCCAAAGGCAGTTATCGGATCGTCTCGGGGCTGGCCGATCAGGATACCGCCAACGAGGCGCTTGGATGGCTGCTGACCGGATACGCCTTTGACCGTTATGCCGCGCAATCGCCGGCCAAGGCCACGCTTGTCGCCCCCGAAGGCGTTGACGCCACCCGGATCGAGGCCATTGCCAATGCCGAAACCCTGATCCGCGATCTGATCAACACCCCGGCATCCGACATGGGGCCGGACCACCTGCAATCAGCGGCCGAGGGGCTGGCGGCCGAGTTCGGGGCGCGGTGCGAGACCATCATCGGCGACGACCTGTTGGCCCGGAATTTTCCCATGATCCATACCGTAGGGCGCGCCGCCGGGCAGGCCCCGAGGCTGATCGAGATGACCTGGGGCGACAGCGGACCCAGCCTGACGCTGGTCGGCAAAGGGGTCTGTTTCGACACCGGCGGGCTGGACCTGAAACCTGCTTCGGCCATGGGGTTGATGAAAAAGGACATGGGCGGGGCGGCCAATGTGCTGGGGCTGGCGCGAATGATCATGGCGCTGGCCCTGCCGATCCGGCTGCGGGTGCTGATCCCGGCGGTGGAAAATTCGGTGGCCGGAAACGCATTTCGCCCCGGCGATATCCTGACCTCGCGCAAGGGGTTGACGGTCGAGATCAACAACACCGACGCCGAAGGGCGGCTGGTGCTGGCCGACGCGCTTGCGCTGGCGGACGAGGGCCAGCCGGATCTGGTGATCTCGATGGCGACGCTGACGGGTGCGGCGCGCGTGGCAGTCGGGGCAGACCTGGCCCCGTTTTATACCGACGACGACGAGGCGGCGCAGGTGCTGGCGCAGGCCGCGTCAAAGGTGGCCGACCCGGTGTGGCGGATGCCGTTTCATGACCCTTATGAAGAACTGATCGAACCGGGCATCGCTGATCTGGACAACGCACCGTCGGGCGGGTTTGCCGGATCGATCACGGCAGCGCTGTTCCTGCGGCGGTTCGTGACCGCCAGCCGGTACATGCATTTCGACATTTTCGCCTGGCAGAAATCCAAGGCTCCGGGGCGCAGCAAGGGAGGGTTCGGGCAAGGCCCCCGCGCCCTGCTGGAGGCGCTGCCAGACCTGCTGAAATCATGAGCGTGCAAGGCATCCATGTTCCGGTCACCGATTTGCTTCGCCGCCCCGACGGCCCGCGCGACCGCCAGTTGCTGTATGGCGATGTGGTGACGGTCAAAGAGGTCACCGGCGACTGGAGCCGGATATTATCGGAAAAGGACGGCTATCCCGGCTGGGTCCGGTCGGAGGTGCTGGGTGATGCGCAACAACCCACGCACTGGGTCGCGGCACCGGCCACGCATGCCTATTCGCGGCCCGATATGAAAAGCGCTGAACGTGTTTGCCTGAGTTTCGGAAGCAGGCTGGCGGCCCGCTCGGAAACCAATGGTTTTATCGAAACCGACGCGGGGTTTGTGCCTGCGGTTCATCTGGTCGGGATCGGCACGAAATTCGACGATCCGGTTTCGGTCGCAGCGCTGTTTCTGGGTACGCCCTACCTTTGGGGCGGCAACAGCCGGGCGGGCATCGACTGTTCGGGGCTGGTGCAGGCGGCCTTGCTGGCGTGCGGCATCCCCTGCCCCGGCGACAGCGGCGATCAGGAACGCGCCCTGGGTACGGCCCTGCCCGCCGGAACCGCACACCGGCGCGGCGATCTGTTGTTCTGGAAAGGCCATGTCGCCTGGATGGCCGATCCTGAGACCTTGCTGCACGCGAATGCGCATCACATGGCGGTGCAGTACGAACCACTGGATACGGCAATTGCCCGAATCGAAGCGCAGGGCGACGGCCCGGTCACGGCCCACAAAAGGCTTTAGTCGGTATCGATCGCCCGGATCAGCTTGCGTTCCAGCACCCGCAGAACCGTGCGCAAATCATGGCCGCGTTTCAGGATGCGCCCGTCCATTCCCACCACCGAATACAATCCCTGCCGCTGGCGCATACGGGGATGTTTCTCTACGCGATAGATCGGATGTTCGGCAGTGCGCCGAAAGATCGAGAAGACGGCCATGTCACGCAGGTTCGAGATGCCGTAGTCACGCCACTCTCCCGCAGCCACCATCCGGCCATAGACAGAGAGGATCAAAGACATTTCGCGCCGGTCGAACGCGACCTGCATCTGGGCCGGACCCGCAGCAAACGGGCTTGGAGGCTGCATGTTCATAAACTCAGCCTTGCCAAATTTTTTCGCCAAATCAAGTCTGCAAAGCGGCAATCCCGGTCTGTTGAGGCGGCGAGAGCACGTTGCCGACATGGGCGATCAACTGCTTTTGGGCTAGAATGCAGGTTGGAATGCCGTCCGCCCCGAGCGATCTTGCGCGCCGGTTGCAAAGGCTGTTTTCTGGAGTCCACGCCAGCACACGAGGTCTCGGCCAAATGGCAAATAATGAGGAAAACGAATCCCGGCTGCTGGTGATCGTCACGCCGAGTTTCAACATGGCTGCAACGATGAGTTTCGTGGACCCGTTTCGCGCGGCTAACTACTTGGAAGAAAAAACCTATTTCAGACAACTGTGTTGCACGGATCGTTTCATCAGCGTGGCCAGTTTCTTGGTTTAACGACGGGATGGCGCCGAGCGACATGCGCAAGGTGGCGCTGCGGCCTGCAGACTAGAAGTTCTCGACCCAGGGCCGGATATCCAGCTCGTTCGACCATGCGGAGCGGTCCTGATCAATCAGGTGCATGTATTCGCGGGCAATGGCGTCGGGGTTCAGCATGCTGTCAGGGGCGTCCGCCGGTTCGGCCCGCGCGGCGCTGCGGATCGCACCGTCGATGTTGACCCAGACCACATGGATGCCCTTTGGATGCAACTCGCGCGCCATGGATTGCGCAAGGCCCCGCTGGGCAAACTTGCCCATCGCAAACGGGACCGAGTGGGGAAACCCCTTGACCCCGGCCGAGGCGCCGGTGAACAGGATCGTGCCCCGCCGGCCATCCGACAAGCCTTGCATCAGCATGCGTTTCGCCGCGAAGTGACCCAGAAGGAAGGCACCAAAGGCCGTCACCTCGATCGCCTTGCGCACGGCCTTGGGTTCGAGGTCGGCAATCGGCCCGCGCTGGCGGGCAGAGGGGTTGTAACAGGCGACGCGCAACTGCCCCGGAATGGACTCGACCAGTTCGGCGACACCGTCGGCATTCGTGCCGTCCAGTTCGTGTGTTCTGGCATGGATTTCGTACGCCAAGTCCTTGAGATCGGACGTATCCCGCGCGGCCAGATGCACCGCGTAACCGGCATGGGCCAGTTCCCGGGCAAAAGACGCGGACAGGCCGGTACCGGCGCCGATGATGAGTGCAGAGGATTTGGACGAAGGTTTTGCCATGGCGGATTCTCCTGCTCTCACCATGACAGGTCGCCCGTGCCTGCGCAAAGCAAATGCAGCGGGTCAGCCGCCCAGCATGACCGCTTCGACCCGGCGGTTGCGGTCGCGGCCTTCGGGCGTCTGGTTCGAGGTCAGCGGCGCGAGATAGCCGGCGCCTTCGGCCTCGAGCCGTTCGGCATCTACGCCATGATCCGCCACCAGCCGGTCGCGCACCGCCTGGGCGCGGCGCTTGCTGAGGGCGGTGTTGCCCTCAAGGGTGCCGACATCGTCGGTATGACCGACCAGTGCGATGCGCAGCTTGGGGTTTTCTGCCAGCAGAGCTGCCAGTGTTTTCAGTGACGCATAAGGCCCCGGCCCCAGCGCATCGGCGCCGGTCTGGAAATCCAGATCTTCCAGGATCGCGTGACCATTCAGGCGCAGATCGGCCAGCAACCCTTCGGAGCTGTCCTCGGTTTCGTAAACGACAAACGGAGCTTCGGCCTGAATATCGGCCGGCCCCACGCTGATCACCTGCAGATAGGCGTCAGGGGGATTGCGGCTGATCAGCAGGCTGAGCGCCTCGTCCCCGCGCACCGCCGAGACAAAGCGATAGTCGCGCAAGGCCACGTACATGTCCGGGTTCGGAACCACCTCGGTGCCAAAGCGGAAATCGAAGCCGCCGCATTGGGACGATTGGCAATCGAGCACGATCTCATAATCCTGCGCCCTGATTTGATCCCGCATCGGCGTGAGGATCTGCAGCGTGGTCCGTGACCCCGAGCGAACACGCCAGGTACGGCGATCAACCCTGCCCTCGAACGTGCGGGATGGCACGGTGTTGCCGTCAAACACCCCGACAGGCAGATCATAGCTGTCCAGAGCACTGATCCGTTCGGTCAGTTGCTGCGCGCCGCTGGGCAACGTCAGTTCCTGAGCGGAGACCGGAGCAGCCATCAGGGCAAGACAAAGGGCGAAAGGGCGGATCATCTGAATTGCGAATGATACTCGTCATTGGGCACCATCGCAGTTGCGCTGGCGACGCGGTTGGACATGTTGAAGAAACCCGCCACGTTGGCGATGTCCCAGATATCGCGGTCGGAGAAACCGACATCGCGCAGGCGCTGGCGGTCGGGTTCCTCGATCTCGGCGCTGGCGGTGGTCATCTTGGCGGCGAAATCCAGCATGGCGCGCTGGCGCGCATCCAGAGGCGCGACGCGATAGTTCATCACCAGCATCTCGCCCAGCTTCGGATCGCCGGACAACTGGCGCACCGCCGCGCCATGGGCCACGAGGCAGTAGAAGCACTTGTTGATCGAGGACACGACGACCGCGATCATCTCACGTTCAAGCTTGGAAAGCCCGCTGTCGGCCAGCATCAGGTCGTTATACATCGCCGTGAACGCGTTGAGCTTGGCGATGTCGAACGCGTTGGCCCTGAGTACGTTGGGCACCATGCCCAGCTTTTCCACGCAGATGTCGAAGTATTTCTGCGTCTCGGGCGGCAGCGGGTCCACCATCGGCAGGTCAAGCGCGGTGGGTTGGTTCGGATCGGTCACGATTGTCTTTCTCCCCTCAGACAAGCTGGCGATAGTGATACTCTGCGACAAGGTTCATGCCGAGAGAGCGGTAGAGGGCGTTGGCCCCTTCGTTCGCCTTGGTGCAGATCACGCTAAGGGTCTGTGCGCCGTTGTCCATCGCCCAAAAGGCCGCGCCACGCATGGCCCATTGGCCCAGGCCCTGCCGGCGCTGGTGCGGCAGGATTTCCAGGGCATGCACCATTGCGGTTCCATCATGAATGGCGACAAAGCCGGTGCCGCCGGGCTTGTCGCGGTGGCGCATCAGCAGGCCGGTCTTTGGCCCTTTGGCGCGGTCCATCACGGCCAGCCGCGCGGGTCCGATGCCACCCTGCGCCCAGATCTCACGCATGATCGCCAGCGGTTCCCACAGGGTGAAGACGGTGACGCGGGGGATGGGGATATCGGTGAGGTGTTCGACCGGACAGGCATAGATATTGACCGGATCGAACTTTTCATAGCCGCGCGACGCCAGTTGCGCATCCAGCGCCTCGTCACCGGGACGCAGACAGAACAGGCGTTTTTGACCCAAAGTCTGCATCGCCGCCTCGGCTGCGTCGATATCGGCCTCGGTGACTTCGCCGATCCTGCTGGCCGCGGACACGCGCGAACCGGCCCCCTGCGCCTCGCGAAGCATGAATGGCCCCGACCGCGTGAATCGGACAGCGGGCCAGGTGCCGTCGACGACCTCCGCCCAGTTGATGCTCAAAGCTCAAGCTCCTGCGCCAGACGGGTCATCGCCGCGTCGACGCGTGCACCGTCGGTGCCCCGGATCACGATATTGGCGCCAAAGGCCCCGTTCACCTGGAACGGATAGCAGCCGATGGTCAGGTCGCCAAAGGCGTTGGCCAGTTGCGACAGCGTTTCGGCAATGTCGCCTTCGCCCCGGTCCACCCGCAGGGTCTGCGACAAGAGCGGCGCGCCACCGGTCAGCGTGGGCAGGACGCTGGCCACCATGGCCTGAAACACCAGCGGCACGCCCGCCATCACATGCACGTTGCCCAGCGTGAACCCCGGCGCGGTCGAAACCGGGTTGGCGATCAGCTCTGCCGTGTCCGGGATGCGCGCCATGCGCATGCGTGCGGCGTTGAGTTCCAGCCCGGTCTTTTCGTAATGCGCCTCAAGCAGGGCGCGGGCGTCGTCGCGCACATCGATGCCGACACCAAAGGCGCGGGCGATGCAATCGGCGGTGATATCGTCGTGGGTCGGGCCGATGCCACCGCTGGTGAAGACGTGGTCGAAGCTTTGCGACAACTGTTTGACGGCGGTTTCAATAGCTGCAGGGTCATCGCTGACCACACGCACCTCCTTCAGGTCGATGCCATGTTTTGTGAGTTCACCCGCCAGATAATGCATGTTGGCGTCGCGGGTGCGGCCCGACAAGATCTCGTCTCCGATCACGAGCATTGCAGCGGTTGGGTTGGGCATGGCACCCTCTCCTCTTGAATGACCTTCAGCGCAGGTATAGGCCCGGACCCATGCGCTTTGAAACCCCTCTTGTGCCCGCCCGCCTGATCCGCCGCTACAAACGCTTTCTGGCAGATTGCACGCTAGAGGACGGGCGCGAGGTGACCGCGCATTGCGCCAATCCAGGTTCGATGATGGGGCTGGCCGAGCCGGGCGTTAAGATCTGGCTGGAGCCGAATGACGATCCGAAAAAGAAGCTGAAGTTCGGCTGGCGGCTGGTCGATCACGAGAACGGGCATTTCACCGGGGTCGATACTTCGGTGCCGAACCGGGCGCTGAGGGCCGCGCTGGAAAGCGGTAGGGTGGCGGAACTGGCAGACTACCGCACAGTGCGGGCCGAGGTGAAATATGGGCAAAACAGCCGCATCGACTTTCTGCTGAGCCAGCCGGGTCTGCCAGACGCCTATGTCGAGGTCAAAAGCGTGACCCTGTCGCGCCATCCGCGACTGGCGGAGTTTCCCGACAGCGTGACCCAGCGCGGCACCAAACATCTGGGAGAGCTCGCGGCGATGGCGGCGCAGGGTCATCGCGCCGTGATGCTGTATTTGGTGCAACGCACCGATTGCGACAGCTTTGCTTTGGCGGCGGATATCGATCCGGCTTATGCGGCGACATTCGAGGCGGCGCGGGCGACCGGGGTCGAGCGGCTGGTATACGGCACCGAGATTTCTCCAAAAGGTGTCAGGGTGACCGATGCCTTGACCGGTTTGAGCGGACTTGCCTGAACCGAAAGGCGGTGCCGACGATGAGAAATTGGGTATAACAAATTTTGAAAAGCGGGTATATATAAGCTATCCAATTGCAGCTAGCATGGCGCCGATCCGACAACTCGTGCCCTCCGAAACCGGAGTGTCCAGCCAAGAGCGACGCCATGACCAAGATCGAAGATTATGCATTCCCCAAGGGGCTTGACCTGCTGCGCCGCTGGCAGGCGGAAGACCCGGACGCCAAGGCCGAAATGAAAAGGGTTTTTGATGCCGCGATTGCCGGGGACTTCGACGAGAACTTTGCCATCAAGGCCGATCCCGGCCGTGTCAACTGTGTCGCTTCGGTTCATATGCTGGCGCTGGCGGTTCTGAACGACCTCTATGGCATCGAAACCCGCGAATACTATCACGAAGACCCCTATCGTTACGTGCGCGCCAATCTTGCCGTGACCCGGCTGATGGGGGTGAACAAGTTCTACATCACCTGGGCGCTTTACGCCTGGACCTGCGAGCCGCTGGGCCAGACCATGATGTATCCCGACAAGTTCCCGCCGGGGGCCGATCCGGATGACATGCTGATCAACAAGGAAAACTGGCGTGATCTGAAAACGCCGGATTTCACCACGGGCGCGCCGCTGGCGATCACCAACATCCTGCGGGTGTTCCAGGAACTGACCGGGCTGCCACCGCTGCTGCAGATCTCGGCACCATACAGCCTTGCCGCGGACATTTACGGACAGGAGCCACTGCTGGCCGATGTGGTGCACGACCCCGATGAGGTGAACGCGCTGCTGGATCATCTGGGCGATGTGGTGCTGGGGCCGTGGATGGACCACCACGTTGCAACGTTTCCGACCGGCTGGATCGAGCTGTCCGATGCGTCGGGTTCGCCGTTTTTCATCGGGCCGGAGAATTGCAAGAACATGTCAATCCGGTCGATCCGGCACATGCTGCGCGACAAACCTTATGCGAACCGCGTGTTCGACAACAACTATCGCGGCGACCATGTGGCGATGGCGAAAAAGAAAGACCGCAGTTCGCGCCGCCGGGGTGGACGGGGTGGCGGCGACTCCGCAGCTCCCGAACTGGCCCCATCGGAGAATCCGGCGTTGCTGGACCTGACCGAAGCCAAGGTCAGCGTGAACCCGGTTTTCATCATGCGGCTGGCGGCGGATTTGGTCGACATCTCGTTCTATGAACAACAGGCGATCCAGCGGAACATGCCGCTGACCTCGGGTGTCGGCTCGCCACAGATCGACGCCAACAGCATCGAGGATCTGGACGCGGCCAAGCGGAACGCTCGCGAAATGGCGCGTTCGCATGTGGCGGCGATCCGGAATGTCTGCGCCAACGTGGATCTGCCAGAGGACAACCACGTCGGGCAGGCCTGGCCCAGCCATATCTATTTCGAGGACGTGAACCTGCATTCCCAGTTCGATCTGGTCGAGATCATTCTTGATGAGGTTTATGACTCGGAACCGATCAGGCGGCGCGAAGTCGCACCTGTCTGAGCGGTTCCCGACAGAGTTTTCCAAGGTTGAGCGGCGGGGCCGGTGAGGTTCCTCCCCTGAATGTTGCGCGAATTGTGTCAGGTCAAACGGACGCTAGGCTCAGTGGATGAGATAGCTTTGACCTGACGCTGGTTCGGGCGCTCTGGCGCGGGGGCGAACCGGGTCCCTCGTATCCGGACGGAGAGTGTGCAATCCGCCTGGTTGTCTCCTGATTGTCGCGAGACGCGGATTACACCGGGCGCAGATGGCCCCATTTTGCGGAAAACATTGCGACCCCGCGCCCTCTGGCACTTTCTGCGTAAGCAGCGTAAAGAGGGTTTCGCGTGCAACAATTGGAGCCCCGCACCGATGAAGGAACACCGTGGCCGCCTGACCAAGGATGGTATCCGTATCTATGAGACGTCCGACTTTGCCGGCATGCATGCGGCAGGGGCGGTTGCGGCCGGGATACTGGATGACATTGCCGCGCATGTCTTTCCCGGTCAGACCACGGGTGAAATCGACCGGGTCATTACCGAGATGGTCGAGAACGTCGGCGCGAAATCGGCCACCATCGGCTATAAGGGCTATCAGCACGCAAGCTGCATTTCGGTCAATCACGTGGTCTGCCACGGCATCCCCGGCGACAAGAAGCTCAAGGACGGCGATATTCTGAACATCGACGTGACCGTCATCGTGGATGGCTGGTTTGGCGACACCTCGCGCATGTATGTGGCCGGCAAACTGCCCCGCAAGGCGGAACGTTTGATCCAGGTGACCCATGATGCGCTGTTCAAGGGTATCGAGATGGTCCGACCGGGCAACACCTTTGGCGATATCGGCCATGCCATCCAGTCCTTTGTCGAGGCACACCGGATGAGCGTGGTTCGGGATTTCTGCGGTCACGGTCTGGGACAGGTGTTTCACGCGCCGCCGAACGTGCTGCATTATGGCCGCCCGGGCACCGGCGCCAAACTTGAAGAGGGCATGTTCTTCACCATCGAACCGATGGTCAATCTGGGCCGCCCCGAGACCAAGACACTGGCCGATGACTGGACAGCCGTCACCCGCGACAAGTCACTGTCGGCACAATTCGAACATTCGGTGGGTGTGACCGCCACCGGGGTCGAGATTTTCACCCTGTCACCGGGCGGCAAGTTCCACCCGACCTATTCGTCCAATTCGACGGCTTGATCGCGCAACAGTTTCAGCAGCATCGTTTCACGCCCCCACGGGGTGACGGCATCGTGGATGAACACGGATGAGCGCAGCGGTTTGCGCTCGGGTCCTTGGGTGGTCTCTGCATCCTGATTGAGTGCCCAGAACGGGGCGGTCAAGGCGTGGTCCATGAGGGCAATCTAGCACAATCGGTTCAAAAACCCAAAAGTGCAGGCACGTCGGCCATGTCATGGAAAACTTCGGCCCCCAATGCCGCAAGCGCTTTACCGTCGTCATGAGGCGCGAAGCCAAGGCAGCGCATGCCGGCGCGCGCGGCTGCGGTTACGCCGCTGCCGCTGTCCTCAATCACCACGCACTCATCTGCCTGCATCTGGAAACGGCTGGCTGCGGCCAGAAACAACCCAGGCTCCGGCTTCGAGACACCTAGTGTATGAGCCGAAAACATCGCGTCGGGATGAAATCGATCCCACAACCCGTTTTGGCCAAGGGTGATGCGCATCTTGTCCTCGCAGCCGTTGGAGGCAACGCAGCAAGAAATGTTGGCGGTATCCAAATATGCCAGCAGATCCGGGATGCCTGTGACCAGCGGCACTCCTTGGCGCAGGAAGGCATATTCCTGGGCATAGACTTGTTCGATCCAGTCCTCAGGCAGAATTGCGCCTAGGCTGAGGGCCTTTTCCTTCACACCGGCCATTGATAAGCCGACAAACATATCCATCGACTGTTCAGCCGTCATGGGTAATCCATGCCGTGTCAGATTGTCCGCCATAATCTGGTTCGAGGCAGGTTCGCTATCCACCAAAACACCATCGCAATCGAAAATCACAAGTTTATGCATTGCTTGTTCCCTTTTATCCCGTCTCGGGCGTAACAGCTGGGAGATCAGGTGCAATCGAACCGCGGGCGAAAAACCGCCCTGACTGTTTCAGGTTGAAATATCCTTCCACATCAACGTGATATGGGTATCTCCGTATTTCCGCGCGTCATGCAGTGTGAAGCCCTCGCGGGCCGTCATGGGCGCGTTTTCTTCCCAGACGACCAGTGCGCCATCGGCGATCCACCCCCCGACGACCGCGGCGGCAAGCGCCTTTTGGCCCAGCGCCTTGCCATAGGGCGGGTCGAGAAAGATCAGGTCATAAGGATCGCCCGGATTTTCCTGTAACCGGGTCGCATCGCGGCGGATCAGGTCGGTGCGGTCAGCGCTGCGGGTCAGGTCAATGTTCTTCCGGATCAGACCCTGTGCCACACGTCCATCATCTACGAAAGTCACATGCGCCGCGCCGCGCGACAGCGCCTCAAGCCCCAGTGCGCCGGTGCCTGCAAACAGGTCCAACACGCGCAGGCCGTCGAAATCAATCTGATGGGACAGCACGTTGAACAGGCTTTCGCGCACCCGGTCGGTGGTGGGGCGCAGATGCGCGCCCGCGTCGCCCTTGCCGACCGAGGCCAGTGCGCGGCCCCGGAATTCTCCGGCGATGATCCTCACGCTTTCAGAAGCGCTTTGAGGTCGGTTTCAGGGTCGGATACGGCAGCCGGATCGGCATTCTTGCCCATGTCGATCAGCCGCTTGCCGACCATATAGGCGCGCGGATCGTTCATCGCGTCCACGGCCACCAGTTGCCCGCCCTTGTAGTACCAGAACGAAGTGGTCAGCCCCTCGCCCTTGCGGGTCACCACCTGATCATAGCCGGTATTCAGCCCGGCAATCTGCAGTTTGACGTCGTATTGGTCCGACCAGAACCATGGCTGCGCGACATAGCCCTTGCCCGCGCCCAGCATGTTCTGGGCCACGACCTCGGCCTGATCGATGGCGTTGGGCACGCTTTCCAACCGGATGCGCTGCCCCTTGTAGGGAAACGAGGCGCAATCGCCCGCCGCCCAGATCGACGGATCGGAGGTGCGGCCCTGCGTGTCGGTCCTGATGCCGTTCTCGATCTCCAGCCCTGCCATTTCGGCCAGTTGCGTCGAGGGCGTGATGCCGACGCCAACAACCACGAAATCCACCACCAGCTCGGTCCCGTCACTGAGCACCGCGCCGGTCACGTTGCCACCTTCGCCGGTGATCCGCTCAAGCCCGACGCCTTCGCGGATATCAACGCCGTGACCACCATGCAGGGCGCGGAAATAGTCGCTGGTTTCCGGGGCCGCCACACGCTGCAGGATGCGGTCGGCCATTTCGACCAGTGTCACGCTGACCCCGCGCTTGGCGCAGACGGCCGCCGCCTCAAGCCCGATATAACCGCCGCCGACGATCAGCGCCCGTTTGCCCTGGATCACGGACGGGGCCATGGCATCGACATCGCCCAGATCGCGCACGACATGCACCCCCTGCAGATCGCCGCCGATGGCGGCGGGCAGGCGGCGCGGGTCAGAGCCGGTCGTCAGCGCCAACTGGTCGTACGAGATCACCTCGTCCCCAAGCGTCACGGTCTTGGCATTCGGGTCGATTCCGGTGACACGCTCGCCAAGGCGCAGGGTGATGTTTTGTTCGGCATAAAAACTTTCGGGCCGCAGGAACAACCGTTCCAGCTCCATCTCGCCCAGAAGATAGGCCTTGCTGAGCGGCGGGCGTTGATAGGGCAGGACCGGTTCGGCGCCGATCAGGGTGATTTCGCCGTCAAAACCCTGTTTGCGCAGCATTGCCACAAGGGACGATCCGGCCTGCCCCGCTCCGATCACTACAAAATGGCTCATGATCCTCCCGCCTTGTCGAATTTCCGTGGTCACATCTGGTTGCCCAGCTATATGCCTTTAGGGAACAATCCGTAAATCCATCAGATAGGAAACCGCAAGATGATTTCAGTTGGGGATACGCTTCCGGGCGCAAAACTCATCCATATGACCGACAAGGGGCCGCAAGAAGTCCAGCTTGCCGAAAAGCTGTCGGGGCGCAAGGTGGTGATCGTTGCGGTGCCTGCCGCGTTTTCGGGGCTGTGCGATCAGGTTCATCTGCCCAGCTTCATCCGGACCAAGGCGCAATTCGACGACAGGGGTGTGGATGAAATCATCTGCCTGGCGGTCAACGATCCGTTCGTGATGAAGGCGTGGGGAGAGTCCACCGGCGCGAGTGAAGCCGGGATCACCATGCTGGCCGATGCCGATGGCGGTTTTACCAAGGCGATCGGGATGGATTTCGACGCTCCGGTGGTGGGTCTGTATGGCCGGTCGACCCGCTATGCCATGCTGGTCGAAGATGGAACTGTTCGGGTGCTCAACACCGAATCCGAACACGGTGTCTGCGACCGTACGGCGGGCGAAGGGTTGCTCGAAGCGATCTGAGCGTTGCGGCCCCTGCCAATCGCCGGGGCCAATCTTTGCCTGTTATCTGCAAACCCCTCAAATTGCTTGAGACCGTCCCGAAATGCTCCGATACTCGGGTTAGCGACATCGGGAGCTGAACTCATGAAAACAAAGTTATTTGTCACGGCCATTTTAACCGGCGGGCTTGTAGCCGCCTGCGCACCCGCGCCCACGCCTCAGGCTCAGGCCGCCCGGCAGCACGAGATCGCCTGCCTGAGCGGAACGCTGGGCGGCGCGCTGATCGGTGGTGCCATCGGCAATCAGTTCGGAGGTGGCTCGGGCAAGACCATCCTGACCGCAGCGGGCGCTGCAGCCGGCGGCGCATCCGGGCAAAGATACTCGTGCTGAGGAGAGATTTGAGATGAAACAGGGATTTGCAGCCTTGGTGGCCCTGATGCTGGCGTCAACCGCGATGGCGGATCAGGTGGCCGAACTCAACGAGGCCGAACTGAACGCGATAGACGCAAACAACGACGGGTTTCTGTCAAAGGATGAGTTCAACGCTTTTGCGGACTATGCCTTTCAGGCGATGGACGAAAACCGCGATGGCACGCTGACGGCAGCGGAAACGCGGCCGCATTTCGCGATCGGGCATTTTTCTGCCATGGACAAGAACGGCGACAACTTGGTGTCCTCGGGCGAGTTTTCGGATCAGATGTCACAGGATTTCCTGTCTGCGGATCAGGATCAGAACGGCAGCCTTGACTGACGGCGGCGAGCGGCGGCACGAGAGGTCTCGCCGCCATGTGATTTCGATGTGATCGGGTTCGCCCTATCTGATGGTTTAGAGAAACCAATCAGGGTGCATCATGACATATCGTATTTCAAAAATCGCCGCCGCCGCGCTTGTGGCAATGACGCCGTTGATGGCCGATGTCGCCCATGCGGATGCCAAAGGCATCTTGCCAGTCGATGGCAACAAAATCTGTCAGGGCAACCAGTGCCTGCGTGTCGATGCCAACACCGGGCGCATGCAGCTGGCCGGGCGCAAGTCGGTCGCCATTCCGGCGGGCATCGACGTCAGCAGCGGCAATGTCACGCAAGCGGAGTTCCGGCAGATGCTGCAGGTCGCAGGCCTTGCATCCGGTTACGGCGCTGGCCGCCGCTGATACTTACAGCAGGGCGTCCATTTTCCGGGCAAGCTTGGCGTCGAGGGAGCTAAGTCCCTCGACATCATGTGTCGACAGAACCACCTCGACCGTTTTGTAGACATTCCGCCATTCGGGGTGGTGATTCCATTTCTCGGCCCAGATCGCGGCACGCGTCATCCAGCCGAATGCCTCGACAAAATTGTCGAAGATGAACGTCTTGGTGATCGCGTCGCGATCTTCGGTCATGGTCCAGCCGTTCTTGAACAGCGGATCCAACAGCGGGCCTCGGGCTTCTTTGGACAAAAGTTCGGTCATTGCTGTTCCTCCGGGTTCGACTTCCTGAACGGGCCATAGTCGGTCAGGATCTCGATCTCTTCGCCGACCGCCTCGCTTTCCGCCTCAAGATACCGGTCCACGGCTTTTGCGAAACCGGGATCTGCAATCCAGTGCAGACTGTGCGTCCGGGTCGGCAGATATCCGCGCGCAAGCTTGTGTTCGCCCTGCGCGCCGGCCTCGACCCGTTTCAGCCGATTGGCGATGGCGAAATCGATGGCCCTATAATAGCACAGTTCGAAATGCAGAAAGGGATGATGTTCGGTACAGCCCCAGTAGCGGCCGAACAGGGTGTCGCGGCCAACGAAATTCAGCGCTGCCGCCACGGGGTACCCGTTGCGCTCGGCCAGAACCAAGGCGACATCATCTGTCATCGTGTCTTGCACGTGATCGAAAAAGGTGCGCGTCAGATAGGGCGAACCCCACTTGCGTGACCCGGTATCCTGATAGAAGGTCCAGAAGGCATCCCAGTGCTCCGGGCGCAAATCCGGGCCGGTCAGAGTTCGGATCGTGCCGCCGAATTCGCAGGCCTGTGCGCGCTCCTTGCGGATATTCTTGCGTTTGCGTGACGATAGCGCGGCAAGAAACTCGTCAAAGTCCCCGTAATCGTCATTCAGCCAGTGAAACTGTTGCGACATCCGATGCATGAGCCCCATTTCGGTGCCGGCCTCGGCCTCGGTTTTGGTGCAAAAGGTGACATGCAGGGACGAGACCCGATTTTCGGCGGCCAGTTGAACCGCGCCCTGCACCAGCGCCGACATTCCGATCGTGTCGTATCCCGGACGGACAAGGAACCTGCGACCCGTGGCCGGGGTAAACGGCACCGCGATCTGAAGCTTGGGGTAATAGTGACCCCCCGCCCGCTCGTAAGCATGCGCCCAGCTGTGGTCGAAGATGTATTCTCCCTGGCTGTGCGACTTGGCATACATCGGCGCGGCACCGATCATCATGCCGTCGAGATGGGCGGTCAGGTATTGCGGCTGCCAGCCGGTGCCACGCCCGACAGAGCCGCTTTGTTCCAGCGCCAGAAGGAAACGATGCGTAGTGAACGGATCGACCGGGCGGCCGCCATCGGTGGTTTCAGGACAGGCGCAGCTATCCCATTCATGGGCCGCAATCTGGGTCAGTGACCCGAGAACCCGAACTTCGATCTGTGCCTGATCCATAGAACCTCCGCCCCTTTGTTATCTGTGGTCGTGCGGCAGGGGATCAAGCAGGATGTTCGGCCAGGTACCCTTCGAAGGTGATATTGTCGACAACCTTGCGCGCCTCGGCCTCTTGCTCTGCCGAGCGCACCGTCCAGCACAGGATCGGCACGCCCTGAGCCTTCAACTCGGCCACGCGCGCGCGGCTCAGGTCTTCGACCTCGTGGCTGATGAATGATGCGCGTACTCGGTCGAAATCCGGGATATCTCGCAAATGGTTGCAGATCTGTTCCGACAGCGGCCAGTCGGCCGGATCATAGGCGCTGGTGACGATGCCGCGGGGAATCCTGGGGGCAAGACGCGCCAGTTCCGCCACGCTGTTGGGGTTGAACGACATCAGCGCCACCGGGCCGTCATAAGTGGCCAGCGCCCGAACCGCCGCCTGTTCCAGCGGGCCGATGCCGGTGCCCATGGCCCCGTCCTGATCCTTGAACTCGATCAGCAGCGGCACCCGCCCCGCGACGATTTCCAGCACTTCGGCCAGTGAAGGGATGCCTTCGCCCTCGGAGTGCAGCAATCGCACGTCTGACGCCTGGGACGCCGTGAGTTGCCGGATCGGGCCGGGCTGACCGGTCAACCGGCGCAGGTCATAGTCGTGAAATACCATCGCCTGACCGTCAGATGTCATCTGCAGGTCGATTTCGATTCCGTATCCGGCCTTGATCGCTGCCCGGATGGCGGCGCGGCTGTTTTCGGGGCGAGCGTTGGTCGAATCATGAAGCGCCCGATGTGCGATCGGGCGCTTGAGAAAATCAGGCGGCAAGGATGGCGTCATCGAATTTCGAAGATTCCTTCGATTTCGACGGCAACACCCAGCGGCAGGGCGGCGGCGCCCACAGCAGAGCGGGAATGACGCCCTGCTTCGCCCAGCGCTTCGCCCAAGAAATCCGAGGCGCCGTTGATCACCTGCGGTTGCGCGGTGAAATCGCCGGTCGAATTCACGAATCCGGTCAGCTTGACCACTCGCACCAGACGCTCGATATCGCCGTCGCAGGCGGCCTTGACCTGCGCCAGCAGGTTGATGGCACAGACCTTGGCTGCTGCTGCCCCGGCCTCGATTTCCATGTCGGCACCCAGCTTTCCGGTGATCAGCCCGTTTTCGTCCTTGGAAATCTGCCCCGATACGTAAAGCAGATTGTCCACCCGCACGAACGGCACATAGTTGGCCGCCGGAGCGGGCGCGTCGGGCAGAGAAACGCCCAGGCTTTCGAGTTTTGCTGCGATGCTCATGAATCGCTTCCTCCAGTTTCCGAGTCCGGCGGACGCTAACCGGGAACATCCAGCACGAAAAGCCCGAAACTCGCCTTCTTGCGGTCCAATTGCGCCAATACCATGCATTGCGCAGCGGGCGATACGCCGAAAACCACCCAATTCCCAAGCAAACGTGACCGACACTTTACGTTCCGCTGTACCGGCGCTAGATGCTTTGATGTTTCAATTCCGTGCCGTGTCCACTATGTGTCACCCAAATTGCGTCGCTCAGGTTGACGACCGTTTGAAAAACCAGTTTTGCCAGGCCTCGCCGTCGTGGAGTACAGAATAACCGTGTTGACCCGCCTGATTTCCAAATTCCCGTTTATTCTCGTGGCGGCAGTCGGTCTGACGGCCTGTGCCAAGGCGCCGGACGAGGCTGCGACGCGCAATGGCATTCATGATCCGTACGAAAATACCAACAGGTCGATTCATGAATTCAACCGGGGTGTCGACAGGTTCTTTTTCCGCCCGGCATCCAAGGGCTATGTCACGATCATACCCGAGCCGATGGTGACCAGCTTCAACTCGTTTGCGGAAAACCTGTCGATGCCGAGCAACGCGGTGGATTTCCTGCTGCAGGGCAAACCCAAGGAATCCGGCATCGCGTTGTTGCGGTTCCTGATCAACTCGACCGTGGGTTTCGCGGGTCTGGCCGACCCTGCCAGCGATTTCAAGATCCCGCGTGTGGACACCGATTTTGGCGAAACCCTGCATGTCTGGGGCTTTGGCGAGGGTGCTTACGTTGAACTGCCGCTTTATGGCCCCTCGACAACACGCGACGCGGTGGGCGTGGTGGTCAACCTGTTCACCAACCCGATTGATTTCGCGCCGACCCGGCCCGCCGACAATCTTGGGCTATATGCCGAGGTGGTCCGCCGCATGGGGGATCGCGGGCGGTATTCGGACACGGTCGACTCGATCCTGTATGAAAGCGCGGACAGCTATGCGCAGGCGCGCCTGATTTATCTGCAGAACCGCCGCTTCGAACTGGCAACCGACGACGAAGATGCCTATCTGGGCCTTTACACCGATCCCTATTCCGAAATCGGGCCAGACCCGTCGGACCCGACACTGGACCCTTATGAGGACCCCTATGCCGAATAACTGGATGAACCGCCGCGCTTTCCTCACGTCCGCCGTCGCAGGCCTTGGAATGGCCGCGATGCCGCTGCCCGCATTGGCCCTGACCGAAGCGGGGGCAATGCAGTTGGTCAACAGCGTCGTGACCGAAATCAACAGCGTGATCGACTCGGGCAAGTCCGAGCAGGCGATGCTGCGCGATTTCGAGAAGATCTTTGTGCAATATGGCGACGTGCCGATCATGGCGCGCTATGCGCTGGGGGCAGATGCGCGCAGCGCAAGCCCGGCGCAGCTGAAAAAGTTCACCCAGGCGTTTCAGGGCTATATCTCGCGCAAATACGGTCGCCGCTTCCGCGAATTCATCGGCGGTGAAGTGACCGTCAAGAGCGCCCGCAAGATCAAGGCGGGATACGAGGTGCGCAGCACCGTCAAGCTGCGGGGCGAAGCGCCGTTCGAGGTGACGTTCCTTGTCTCGGACAAATCGGGGCGCGACAAGTTCTTCAACATGTTCATCGAGGGCGTCAACGTTCTGTTGACCGAACGCACCGAGATCGGTGCGATGCTGGATGCGCGCAAGGGCAATCTGGATCAACTGATCCGGGATCTGAATTCCGCCGGATAAGGGCAATCCAATCCGAAAAGCCCGAAACCCCGCGCGCCTGGTCAGGCCGTGATCCGGTTTTCAGACCCTGATCGAAACCATTGCACACAACCCCCAGCCGACCTCGCCCCGAGACGGCCTATCTCGTCGATGAAACCAGTGTGAACGCGTAGGTGCCAACGAATTTAGTCTGCGAGTCACACAACCAACTCTGACAGTTTCCGGCGCAATCCAAACACCAAATCAGGATTTCGATTGACAGCCGCGCACAAGAAAAACCCGCGCCATTGGCGCGGGCTGCCGAAGTTTCCGGGAGGGAGACATTACCAGTCCATAGGACCTTTTTCGGCGAAGGCGTCGACGAGGAAGTCGATGAAGGCCCGCACTTTCGGCTGCGTGAACCGGCCGGGCGGGTAGACGGCGTAAATCCCCTGCACCTCATCGGGCAGCGAGGGCATGGCATCCTCGACCAGCCCCTGTTTCAGCGCGTCCGAATACAGGTAGCTGGGCAGATAGGCGATCCCCAGCCCCGAAATCGCGGCATTCAATAGCGACTGACCGTCGTTCACACTCAGCCACCCTGCGGTGCGAACCTGCCGTTTTTCCCCCGACGGCGCGGTCAGTTTCCAGACATTGCCTGACGACTGGCTGGAATAATGCAAAAGTTTGTGTTCGTTCAGATCGTCGATCTTGGCGGGGCGGCCATATTGTTCGATATACCTTGGCGACGCGACCATGCGCTTGGTGGTTTCGGTCAGCTTGCGCGCCCGCAGCGTGCTGTCTTCCAGCTCTCCGATCCGAACCGCAACGTCGAACCCTTCCGAGATCAGTTCGACATAGCGGTTGTTCAGCACCATGTTGACGGTGATGTCCGGAAAGCTGGCCAGAAAACTCGACAATACCGGCGACAGGTGATTGACACCGAAATCCGTCGCCACGCTGATCCGCAGCAACCCCGAAGGCGCCGACTGCATCGACGTGACCAGCGCATCGGCCTCGCCCGCATCGTTCAGAACCCGGCGGGCGCGGTCATAATAGGCCAGCCCGATTTCCGTCGGCGACACCCGGCGCGTGGTTCGGTTCAACAGCCGCGCGCCCAGCCGCGCTTCCAGGCTGGAGACATGTTTGGAAACAGCCGATTTGGAGATGCCCATTTTCTTGGCGGCATCGGTAAATCCCCCCTGATCCACCACATTGGCAAAAGCTTCCATTTCGGTGAGTCGATCCATACCGCTACCCCAAGTCTTCGTTCTTTCGTTCCGTTCTGACGCCAAATCTGGGCGAGATCAGGGCGACGAAGGGATAATATCGCGAATTTCACACGGATCGTCGTGAATGCGGAAACCCTCGAATTTGACGGATCACATCCGGTTTCACGGAAAATTCAGAACGATTGTGGCTGTTTTGCGGCTGAAACGGTCTATCTGCTGGCTTGTTTTGATTTTGAGCCCAAGAGGTAAACCATGAAGCTCCTTGTTGCGTCCATTTCGGCCGGTCTGATGGCAACTGCAGTACTTGCCGGCGGCGACACGCCGTCAAACCCTGATGCGTCGGTCTATTTCGCGAACCTGTCCGACGGCGATGCTGTAACCTCTCCGGTCACGGTCGTTTTCGGCCTGAACGGCATGGGCGTCGCCCCGGCCGGAACCGAGGCCGACAATACCGGCCACCACCACCTGCTGATCGACCGCCCGCGTTTTGGCGAGGGCGAGGACGGGGCCGAGGAACTGACCTATGGCCTTCCGGTTGATGATCACCACCGCCATTTCGGCGGCGGCCAGACCCAGGTGACCATCGACCTGCCACCGGGGGACCACACCCTGCAACTGGTGCTAGGCGACCACTCTCACGTCCCCCACGCCACCCCGATCATGTCCGAGGTCATCACCATCACGGTCGAATAACCGGTAGAATCGCCAGCTTTCCTTGACGCTGGGAATGCCCGGTTCCAAACAACGCATCCGGGCTTTGCCCTGACCTCTCCGGCGCATGGATAAGTGAGGTTCCGCTGTGCCGGGCGGAGCAGTTGTTGAAATTGTCAATCTCGATGTCCGCTTTTTTCAAGTCGTCAACTCATAGGCCCATGACAGTACCAGCTATATGCACCAAAGAGACTAACCACCTTCAAGCATGTTGTGTCGTAGGTAATCGTCTCGATTCTGTCGGGTTTCGTCATGTAACTCCCCAGTCACCAGCCGATAGAACAGCCCTTTCAGTGTGGCATTCAGGGGCCAAATATCACCTATGCTGAAGAACGGTATTGGTTCCGCGCCGTACTTGCTATCAGTGTGAAAGTTGCGCACTCGGTCAGAGTAGTAATCCTCAAAGAATTTTCGCTGGGTGTACGGCACACCATAAATCTCATCCATGTACGCTTGGGCATCATACGAACTAGGGTTTTTGGCCCCCAAGGTTTTCAGTTGCCGCAATATCCTGCTGTAAGCCGCGTCCAATGCAATCGTGCGCGGCGGCAGAGCGTGGAAAATCCGAAACGGGAACGTCGGTCTGCATGAGCCGCAGCAAACTGCGGACAAAGCCCTGCGTTTGGCGAAGGGGTAAGCCGAACACGACGCGCAGGGTCAGGCAGGTCTCAATTGCCAGATCAGAGTAGTGTCGCTGACCACCACGTTTCCCTGACCTTGGCGCGCACCACCCGGATACCGCATCCTC
Organism: Ruegeria sp. YKSF57; assembly: GCF_059612585.1. Taxonomy (NCBI): domain Bacteria; kingdom Pseudomonadati; phylum Pseudomonadota; class Alphaproteobacteria; order Rhodobacterales; family Roseobacteraceae; genus Ruegeria; species Ruegeria sp. YKSF57. Next base: position 37,990 of record NZ_JBXWQW010000021.1, read on the forward strand.
GCTGAACCAGACCGTATCATCACCACGCTGGCGAAGCGCCTCGTTGTACTCAGGCCAATTCGTGACCCGGTACTTGGCCTTCTCAAATTTATCCCGCCGCGACGCATTGAATTTGAAAGGCATCCCGCCATCCCGTCGTTAAACCAAGAAACTGGCTACGCTGATGAAACGATCCGTGCAACACAGTCGTTCGCAAGGAAGTGCCCGGCCATGTTGCCGATCGCCCGCAGGCCGCGATCTGGCGCGAGGCGATTAGCCTGGTCGTCTCGGGCGTTGCCTCGGTCGAGGATGTGGACAAGGCGGTCTGGGCCAGGCCGGGACTAAGATGGGCGGCGATGGGGCCGACCATGCTGTTCAACCTTGGCTCCGGCGAGGGCGGCCTCAGATCGTTCTGCGACCATTTCGCGGACACGTTCAACGGTTGGTGGGATGATCTGGGCCAGATCTATCTGACGCAGGACGTAGCCCGGCAATTGACCGAAGGTGTCGAAGCCGAAGCCCGGGGCATGACACCTGCCGAGCTGTCGCAACAGCGGGATGCGTTGATCGTCGCCATGCAAAAGGCCATCGCGGGGTTGCGCTGAAAAACCGGCGGCGCTTGCCTGATCGTCACGCAAAGCTCCCCTGACAGAACCAGCCCGGAGACATGGCTCCGCCGTGGCCATAGAACAGCCACAGCCGGTCGCCCTGTTCGGTCACCACCACCCAATAGTCGCGCACGCCGCTACGCCAATCGGGGTCGTCCAGCCACCATTCCGGCGCGATGCGCTCGGGGCCGGTGGCCTGAGCCAGTTGCCAGTCCCGCCCGCGCCAACGAAACCGGTCGGGTATGGTGGGGCCGTCCGGGGCCGTCACCGGTTCGGGGCGCCACATCAGCAGGGGGCGCGGGCGCGGGGGGGAGGGCCAGTCGCGCGCGGGTTCGGACCAGGCCGCAGCAAGGATCTGGGCGGATTTCTCGGGGATGTGGGACGAGGCAGGGTGGCGGCGGGTGATCGTCTCCAGCCCCACCCGCGCGCCCAGCTTGGCCGTAAGGTCATCGACTGCGGTGTTGCCCGCCAGCCGGTCGCGCACGGCGCGGTTGGCCTCGGCATGGCCGGTGACGGTGCGGGCATGGACCGGTTCGGTCTGGACCGCCTCTAGCCGCAGCATGTCGATGCCATACCCCGCGTCGATCCGATCGACCTTCATCTCGAGCAGGGGGCGGATACGGTGCGGGTCGAAACCGGGCCGCGCCAGCCCGATCTCGACGATTTCGGCGGCCTGATCGGTGCGGTGCGCCTCGAGCCGCAGACCACGCAGGCCGCGCCCCTTTTCCTCGAGCCGGGTGCAGAGCACAGGCAGCATCCGGTCGATGGCGGCCATGACATCCTCGTGCAGCCCGATCGGATTGGGCAGGGTCATCCGCACCGCGAAATGATGCGCCGGACGGGCGGGCGAGACCGGTTCGGGCGCGCTGCCCATGGCCTGATCCAGCCGCAGCACCAGCCCCCGCCCGAACCGCCGCGCAAGGCTGGCGCGGGGCTGGCCCAGCAGATCGCCGATCCGGCGCAGGCCCAGACGGTTCAGTTGGGCGACGGTCTGATCCTCCAGCCTGAGCGCGGCCACCGGCAACGGGCTGAGCGCACCATAACTTTGCCCCGGCGGCGCGATCCGGGCACCGCCGCTTGACGCCGACACCTGCGGCGCGGCGCCACCGCGCGTCCAGTGCCGCCGTTTTCCGGCGCGGGCGCGGGTGGCGCGGGCCTCCTGGCTGATGGCGTCGCCGTTGCGGTTCGACGCGACCTGCTGCCCCGCATACCGCGCCAGAGCCCAGGCCGCGCCCAGCGTGTCGGCGATACCCGTTTGTACACCCAGCCCCATATCGGCGCAGTCGGTTTCGATGACGTCCAGCAGCGCCTGTTCACCTCCGAACAGTTGCGCACAGCCCGACAGGTCGATGACCAGCCCGTCGGGCGGTTCTTCGGCCACCCAGGGGCTGAACTTTCCCGCCCAGCGCCGGAGCGCGGCCAGAAACGCGGCCTCGGCGGGCGCATTGCGGGGGCGGGTGATCAGGACCGCGCACATGGCATGGGCGTCACGCACCGGCTGTCCCACATGCAGACCGGCGGCCTGCCCTTCGGCATTGAGCGAGGTGATGACCTGCATGTTCGCCTGTTCGGCCACCACGGCCAAGGGGCCGGATTGCAGACCGCGCGCGGCGCGCACCAGCCGTTCCGCCCCAAGGCGGGGGAACCAAAGCGAAAGTATTCGGCGTCTGGACATCCGGGCAACAACAAATGTTCTTTATTTGTTCTTATCCGGGAATCACCCACCGAGTCGAGAGGGGCCTAGCCGCAGGTCAGCCGCTGAATGATACCGCTGTCATCCACAAAAACATTCAACCGGTCGATGCGGTAATCCTGCGTGGCGATGCTGTCGGGCTCCAGCACCCGCGCCTTGTCCGGCAGGCTGGCCTGAATGCCGGATACCGGTTGCCCTACGGCGCCGGCAAAAGCTTCCCCGTCGCAAAAGGTCAAATCGACCGGGGCCGGTTCTGGTGCAGGGCCGGGGTCACCCGTATCCACGGGTTCGGTTCCTCCGCACGCGGCCAGCAGAGGTAAAACCATGAGAAATCGGTACATTGGCGCTCCTTCACGCGGTGATGTCGGTTCTGTGTGATCTTATTGCAAACCGGCCTGCGATGAAACGAGTGTTGAAGAATCCCTGTAATTGACGCAGGGTCGTGCGAAATTAACAGGGAGAAATTGCATCATGCGTACCCGTGCCGCTGTTGCCCTTCAGGCGGGCAAACCCTTGGAAGTGATGGACGTGAACCTCGAAGGACCCAAAGCGGGCGAGGTACTGGTCGAAATCAAGGCCACCGGCATCTGCCACACCGACGAGTTCACCCTGTCGGGCGCTGACCCCGAAGGCCTGTTCCCGGCCATTCTGGGCCACGAAGGCGCGGGCGTGGTGGTCGAGGTCGGCCCAGGCGTGACCAGCCTGAAGCCGGGCGATCACGTGATCCCGCTTTACACGCCGGAATGTCGCGAGTGCGAATACTGCCTGCATCCCAAGACCAACCTGTGTCAGGCGATCCGGACGACCCAGGGTCAGGGCCTGATGCCCGACGGCACCTCGCGCTTTTCGACGCTGGATGGCGATCCGATCCTGCATTACATGGGCTGCTCGACCTTCTCGAACCACACGGTGCTGCCTGAAATCGCGCTGGCCAAGGTGCGCGAGGACGCGCCGTTCGACAAGATCTGCTATATCGGCTGCGGCGTGACCACCGGCATCGGCGCGGTAATCAACACGGCCAAGGTGGAAATCGGCAGCCGCGCCATCGTGTTCGGTCTGGGCGGGATCGGCCTGAACGTCATTCAGGGCCTGCGTCTGGCCGGAGCAGACCAGATCGTCGGCGTCGACCTGAACCCCGCCAAGGTGGAAATGGCCACCAAATTCGGCATGACCGACTTTGTGAACCCGTCCGAGGTTGAAGGTGATCTGGTGCCCTATCTGGTCAACCTGACCAAGGGCGGTGCGGATTATACGTTTGATGCCACCGGCAACGTTGGTGTGATGCGCGCGGCGCTCGAGTCTGCGCACAAGGGCTGGGGTGAATCGATCATCATCGGCGTGGCGCCTGCGGGGGCCGAAATCTCGACCCGCCCGTTCCAGCTGGTCACCGGCCGTTCGTGGCGCGGCACCGCGTTCGGCGGCGCGCGAGGCCGTACCGACGTGCCCAAGATCGTCGACTGGTACATGGAAGGCAAGATCGAGATCGACCCGATGATTACCCACACCATGGGTCTGGACGACATCAACAAGGGCTTTGATCTGATGCATGCCGGCGAAAGCATCCGGAGTGTCGTGATTTATTGATCCCGCTTCGGGCGGGTGGTGAGGCGGGCGGAAACTTTCGCCCGCCTCTATTAATGGGAAAAATCACTCTTAACTCTAAACCATTGGTTGATCTGGGGAATTGAAGTGATTGAAAAACGAAGTGACCGACTGGCTGTACTGATAGACGCCGACAACATCGCCGCTAAACACGCGCAAGCCATCTTTGACGAGGTCGCTTCCCTCGGCGAAGCCAGCATCCGACGGATTTATGGAGATTTCTCCAACGGATCGCCACAGGGTTGGGACAAGGAAACGCTGGCGCAGCATGCCATCGTTCCACACCAGCAGTTCGCCAATACGACTGGCAAGAATTCCAGCGACATCGCACTCGTCATTGATGCGATGGACATATTGCACTCTGCCCGATTTGACGGTTTTGTGCTGATCTCTTCCGACAGCGATTTCACTCGCTTGGCGAGCCGCATCCGGGAACAAGGTCTGAGTGTCATCGGAATAGGAATGAGGAAGACGCCCGCAGCATTTGTCGCGGCATGCAAACGCTTCATCTATATCGAGAACCTGGAGCCAAATGTCGCGCCCGAGGCCGCAAACGATAAATCTTTGGCGCAGAAACCGGACTTGAACAAAGCTTATCAACTTATACGAAATGTCGTGCTCAACACGAAGGAGCCGGATGGTTGGGCAAGTCTGAGCTATGTCGGCAGCGAGCTGGGCAAGCGCTATCCCGATTTCGACGCGCGCACCTTTGGTTTCAAAAGATTAAGCGACCTAGTACGCGCAATCGGTCGTTTCCAGGAAACTGGGGACAACGGTGGTTTCAAAATCAAGACGCGCGATGACTGACGCTCTTTGTCCAAGCGCACGCCTCAAGACAGCGTAATCGACAAGATCCCCAGCGCGATCAGGCTGGCCCAGCCGATGCGGTGCAGAAAGCGGGGCTCTTTCAGGATTACAGCGGCAAGGACCACCGAAACCGGAATCGACGCCTGCCGTACCGCGCTGACCGACGCGGCCTCGGCCCCAAGCTGAAAGGCGGTCAGGATGAACAGGTAGGACAGATAGGACGCGATCCCGGCAAAAATGATACGTCCCGGCGCCAGCGTCCAGCCGCGCACGACCCCCAGAAACGGGGCCGACAGGCGGCGATCTTCCCACGCCCTGATACCGGCAAGCAGTGGCGTCACCAGAACATAGGTATAAAACAGGAAAGGCGCCGGGTCGGCCTGTCGCATTGCATTGGCATCGCTCAACGAATAGGCCGCAGAACCCAGCATCGCCATGACCGCCAGCGCGAACGCCTTGTGATCGTGCAGCAAACCGCCCGGCGATTTCTGGATCATCAGGCTGCCCAGCAGAACCAGCGCGATCCCCAGCAGGGTAAGCCACGAGTATTGCTGATCCAGCGCCAGCCAGCTGAAAGCGACAATGGCGATCGGCGAGGATCGGATGATCGGGTAATAGACCGACAGGTTTCCACGCCGCAGGGCCGACAGGGTGCCGTAGTAATACAATGTCAGCCCAAGGGCCGAAATCACCACAAAGGGCCAGGTTTCGCGCGGCAGACTCAGGTCTTGCCCGGTCGCAAGCGTATGAACCGCCGCCAGGATCACCCACGTCGACGACACCCCGACATAGCACGACACCGGATGCGCCGCCCCCTTCAGTGTCAGGTCCCGCAGCGGGTGAGTCACCGCCGAGATCAGGACAAGGGCAATCAAGTACAGCTCCATACCTCAGGTCTGGTGCAGGGGGTTGCGCTGCAGGAAAGTGTTGAAATGCACCGTCAACTGGTCATCCCCGATCTGCACCACACCATAGGCCGGAGGCTCGTCACAGAATGCACCGTCGACGCTGGCCGCGTTCAGCGGGATCTGGTGGTTGAGGCTGGGCAAGCTGGTGAATGGGATACCACGCCAGTTCACATAGGTCATGCGATGCACATGGCCAAAAAACACGTGCCGGATGTTGCGCCCGTGCTTAAGGGTTTCGGCAAACGCGTCGGCCTCGACCAGCCGGATTTCGTCCACAAAAGGGATGCCAATGTCGAAGGGCGGGTGATGCAGGAACAGATAGGTGGGTTTGTTCCCGGCTTGGGCAAGTTGCGCCTTCAGCCAGTCCAGACGGTCGGGGCAAAGCTGCCCTTCATGCACGCCCTGCCCGTTCTTGGTGGAGTCGAGGAACAGGAAAACACCCTGGTCTGTCTCGTGCCGGTGCTGGACAAAGCCGTTGGCGTCCTTGGGATGGTCGGGGAAAACCGATTGGAACACAGCCCGATCGTCATGATTGCCGATCAGCAGAAAGCAGGGCAGCGGGAAAGCAGCCAAACGCGCCTTGAGCGCCTCATAGGCCTCGGCCTCGGCAAATTCGGCCAGGTCGCCCGAAATCACGCAAAAGGCAGCATCGGCGTGCCACTGTTCGATGTCGTTTAGACAGGCGTCCAGCCGTTCGGAAGGCACACCGCCGTTCAACGGGCCGTCCCCGCGAACAAGATGGATGTCCGTGATATGAATGAACTTCATCCGCATATTTCCCTATGATCTGCATACTGGACATTGACGATATCCAACTGTCGCACAAGGCTTGACAACCAGTTCGGTGACCTTCTCGCCTGAACGCGACATGTTTCACGGGTTCGGTTTGGCTTTGACGACCGGCGTCATGTCCGGCGCGACCGAGAGAACACCTGAGGTATCTGGTTCTCGATGATAGAATGGCCGCTCAGACCATTACCTTTTACAGTGAGAATGCTGGAAGCGGAGGTCGAAATCGCGGCGAAGATGCATACGATCTTTCCAAGCCTCCACGGATCAAAAGCTAAACAGGCGGGATTGACCAACTGGTAATGCAGATCAATTGAGGATGGCGACGTATTTCAAGACGCTTTTTTCGCCCCATACCGAGCCATGAAGGTATCGACAGCCTGCAGGGCTACCTCGTCGATCTCTTCCTGCGAAAAACGGCTCTGGATGCCAAAGGCCGCGCGCATCCACAAGCGGGTTTTGCACAGTTCCGAAAACTGCTCGGCGGCGATCTGGACGTCGTCGATCACCAGTTCTCCCTTGGCGACGGCCTTTTCCAGATATTCGGTCATCTGGCGTTGGCCGTTCTCGGGACCGGCCGCATAGAAAGCCTGTCCAAGCTCGGGGAAACGATCCCGTTCGGCCATGCAGATGCGGAACACCTTCTGCGCGAAATCCGACACCAGAAACCCGGTCAACTGCGTGGCCGCGATAGTCAGGACCTCGCGTGCTGGCTTTGATTCGTCGATCATCGACAGAATGCGTTCGGACATCAGGCGGCACTCGGTCTGCGCCACCTCCATGAACAAAAGCCGCTTGTCGGGGAAATAGCTGTAAAGCGTCGCCTTGGAAACGCCCGCCACGCGCGCAATGTCATCTACGCTGGCGCCTTCGAACCCGTCCGCCATGAAAACCTCGCGCGCGCCTTGCAGGACCTGATCGAATTTTCGACCGGTGCGAAGGATTGCGGCGCTCTGAGTCATGGTGTCCCCTGCGATATTCGGTCTATCAAATGTATAAACCGTTCAGTTCAGTTTCAACGATTCGCGGAAGCAGTTGCATGATCTAGCGCAATTACTATCTTAGAACCGTTCTAATAATGAGGCAGGCAATGCGATTTCTTACTCAGCGCAAACACTTCCGCGACCTGTCCGAGCAAGAGGTCATCGCGCTGGCCATTTCGTCGGAAGAGGACGATGCGCGCATCTATCGATCCTATGCCGAGATGCTGCGCGGCGACTATCCGGCGACCGCCAAGATATTCGACGGGATGGCGGCGGAGGAAGACCAGCACCGTGCCCGCCTGATCGCCCTGCATGAGTCGCGGTTCGGCCCGGTAATCCCGCTGATCCGGCGTGAACACGTGGCGGGATATTATGCGCGCCGCCCCGTCTGGCTGGTAGAGAATTTGGGTATCGACCGTATCCGGACCGAGGCCGAAGCGATGGAGCGTGACGCCGAGCGGTTCTATCTGGCTGCGGCAAAACGCACGTCGGATGCCGCAACCCGCAAGCTTCTGGGCGATCTGGCGGCGGCAGAGGCCGGGCACCAGGCCACCGCGTCGGAACTGGAGCAAACGCATCTGGATGACGAAATCCGCGCAACCGAGGATGCAACCGCGCACCGGCAATTCGTTCTGACCTGGGTGCAGCCGGGTTTGGCCGGGTTGATGGACGGGTCTGTGTCGACGCTGGCCCCCATCTTTGCCACCGCGTTTGCCACCCAGGATACGTGGACCACGTTTCTGGTCGGCGTCGCTGCCTCGGTCGGGGCGGGTATTTCGATGGGCTTTACCGAAGCAGCCTCGGACGATGGGGAATTGTCGGGGCGCGGGTCTCCGGTGAAACGCGGCCTTGCCTCGGGCGTCATGACCACGTTGGGCGGATTGGGTCACGCTCTGCCCTATCTGATTCCCGAATTCTGGACCGCGACAACCATCGCTGTGATTATCGTGTTCTTTGAGCTGTGGGCAATTGCGTGGATTCAGAACAGGTATATGGAAACGCCTTTCTTCCGTGCGGCGTTCCAGGTGGTTCTGGGTGGTGCACTGGTTCTGGCCGCCGGTATCCTGATCGGCAGCGGGTGACGCACGGACTTGTTAATCGGTAAAATCATGTTACCAATTTCACCATGGTCGAGATATTCCTGCGCACATTACCCTTCTTTGCGATCATCGGCCTGGGATACTGGGCCGGGCGCAGCCGATTCTTTACCGAAGACGCCACGGCCTATCTGACCAAATTCGTGTTCTATTTCGCCCTGTCGGCGATGCTGTTCCGGTTCTCGGCCACCCTGCCCTTTGCCGAGATTTTCGATGGCCGGCTGATAATTGGCTATCTGATCGGCACCGCCGGCGTTTATGCGCTGGCGACGCTGGTGGCCTATCTGCGCGGGCTTGATGTGCCGACAGCGGCGGTCGAGGCGCAATGCGCCGCCATCGGCAACGTGGGTTTTCTGGGGCTTCCCATGATGGCCCTGTTGTTCACCGAAGCCGCGATCGGGCCGATGATGCTGGTCCTGACAGTCGATCTGGTGGTGTTTTCGTCGCTCATCGTCATCCTGATCAACGGCGGGCGGGACGGGAAACTGACACTGGGTACCCTGCGGCTGATCGGGGTCGGCCTGCTTAAAAACCCGATGATCGTGTCGATCAGCATCGGCCTTCTTTGGTCTGCCATCCGGCTGCCGGTTCCGGCGCCGCTGGAAAACTTCCTGACCATTCTGGGTGGCGCGGCGACGCCCGGCGCGCTGTTCGCCATCGGCGCGTCACTTGCCAGCAAGTCGGCCGAGCGGGTTCAGATCGCGGGCTGGCTCAGTTTCTGTAAACTGGCCGTCCATCCCGCATTGGTCGCGGTTGCGCTGTTGTGGCTGATCCCGGTCGATCCATTCGCCGCCACCGTCGCCATCGCCGCCGCCGCGCTGCCGGTGGCGGGCAATGTCTATATGCTGGCGGCGCATTATGGTGTCGCGCCGCATCGGGCCTCAGCCGCCATCCTGATCTCGACGGTGCTGTCGATCCTGACGGTCCCGGCGGTAATCGCCTGGATCACCTGAGGTCAAAAACGGATCACATAATCCTTGCGTGTGGTTTCGATCACCTCCCAAGTGCCCCTGAAACCGGGGCGCAGGATGAAACTGTCGCCGGCTTGCAGCGGATATTCTGTCCCGTCATCGCCGGTGATGATCGAGCGGCCCTCCAGAATGCGGCAATACTCCCATTCGTCATAGGATATCCGCCATTTGCCGGGCGTTGACTGCCAGATGCCACAGTACAGGCCATCGATTTCTTCCGCGTTCCATGTGGTGAAAACGGGATCGCCAAAGATCACCTTTTCGGGAGCCGGACGTTCGGTTTCCGGTTCCACAGCATCGGTCGTCAGTTTCAGAAAAGTGCTCATGTTCGCGGCCCCTTGCGGTCAACTTGAATTGTTTCACCGTTTTTTTGGCGCATGTCCAGCGCGGCAGCGCTTGCCATGTGGGACAGTTTACCCGGGTTTCTGCCGCAAAAAACGGCAATCCTGCCGCGCACCCGCTGGACCCTGCGGCCATCAAAGGGTAGCGATAGGCCAACTGAATAAGGAGCCCGATTATGGAAACCGTTTCCGAGAACAAGGCCTTTGGCGGCGTGCAGGGTGTGTACCGGCATGCAAGCGCCGCGACCAGTTGCGACATGACCTTTGGCTTGTTTCTGCCCGCCGAAGCCAAGGATGGGCCAGTTCCGGTTCTGTGGTATCTGTCGGGCCTGACCTGCACTCACGAAAACGCCATGACAAAGGCGGGCGCGCAAAGCTGGGCCGCCGAACAGGGGATCGCGTTGGTGTTTCCCGACACCTCGCCACGCGGCGAAGGCGTGGCCGATCATGAAGACTACGATCTGGGCCAGGGGGCAGGTTTTTATGTCAACGCCACGCAAAAGCCCTGGGCGCCGCACTTCAATATGTGGACCTATGTGGCCGAGGAACTGCCCGCGCTGCTGACCGAGCATTTCGCCATCGACGGCGATCGGCAGGCAATCACCGGGCATTCGATGGGCGGGCATGGCGCTCTGACCCTGGCGATGAACCTGCCCGGGCGGTTTCGCTCGGTCTCGGCTTTTGCGCCAATCTCGAACCCGACGGGCAGCAACTGGGGCCGCAAGCAACTGAGCGCCTATCTGGGGGATGATGAGGCCGCGTGGGCGAAACACGACTCTAGCCTGTTGATGAAGGAAAAGGGCTTTGACGGGCCGATCCTGATCGACACCGGCACCAGCGACCAGTTCATTGACCTGCTGCGCCCAGAGGCGCTGGCCCATGCCATCGCCGAACGCCGCCAGCAGGCCACCAATCGCTTGCAGCCCGGATACGACCATTCCTATTTCTTCGTGTCGACCTTCATGGAAGATCACATCTCATTCCACGCCGAAGCGCTGTATGGGGAGTGAGCCATGAGCAAGTTCGACTATGATCTGATCATCATCGGCTCTGGCCCCTCGGGGAAATCCGCGGCGATCCAAGCGGGCAAGCTGAAGCGCAAGGTTCTGGTCATCGACCGCAAGGACCGGCTGGGCGGGGTATCAGTGCACACCGGAACCATTCCGTCCAAGACCCTGCGCGAAACGGTACTGAATCTGTCGGGCTGGCGCGAGCGCAGCTTTTACGGGCTGGCCTATCGCGTCAAGGATCAGATCAGCGCCGACGATCTGAAGGGACGTCTGCACAAGACGCTCGATTATCAGGTCGACGTGCTGGAACACCAGTTCAACCGGAACCACGTGGAAACGCTGAACGGACTGGCGAAATTCATCGGCCCGCACGAGATCGAGGTGACTGCGGACACTGGCGAGACGGCCCGGTTGACCGCCGCCAAGTTCCTGATCGCGACCGGAACCCAAACCTATCGGCCCGACTATGTTCCGTTCAACGGCAAGACCGTCGTGGACGGCGATGAATTTCTTGAAATGGATGAGATCCCCCGCTCGCTGGTTGTCATCGGCGCGGGTGTGATCGGGGTGGAATATGCCACCATGTTCTCGGCATTGGATGTCCGGGTGACGCTGATCGAACCGCGCGAGACCTTCCTGGATTTCATCGACCGAACCCTCATTCAGGAGTTCACCCACCAGATCCGCGAAAACGGTGTCGATCTACGGCTGGGTTCAGCGGTTGAAAAGATCGAGGATGCGGGCACCCATGTCGAAGTCAGTCTGGCCAACGGCCGCCACGTGCGCGCGGAAATGCTGCTGTTTGCCGCCGGGCGCATGGGTGCGACCTCGGCCCTGAACCTCAAGGCTGTGGGGCTGGAAACCGACCACCGCAACCGGTTGGATGTGGACCGCAAGACCTATCAGACCGCCGTGCCGCATATCTATGCCACTGGCGATGTGATCGGGCACCCCTCGCTGGCCTCGACCTCGCTGCAGCAGGGGCGCGTTGCCGCCTGCCACGCGCTGGAGACACCGACCCTGCCAGAAAGCCCCTGGTACCCTTACGGCATTTACTCGGTCCCCGAGATGTCGACCTGCGGCATGTCCGAAGAGGAATTGCAGGAACGCGGTATCCCCTATGAAGTGGGCGTTGCACGGTTCCGAGAAACCTCGCGCGGGCATATCATGGGATTGGAACACGGCATGCTGAAAATGCTGTTTTCGCTCAAGACCCGGCGGGTGCTGGGGGTGCAGATCGTGGGCGAAGGCGCAACCGAGTTGATCCACATCGCTCAAGCGGTGCTGAACCTGAAAGGGACGGTGGATTACTTCGTGCAGAACACCTTTAACTATCCGACCCTGGCCGAGGCTTATAAGATCGCCGGTCTCGACGCTTTCAACCGCATGCCGATCCCGGACGAGTTCAAGGTGCGCAAGAAGCCGGTCGCGGTCAAAACCGAATCCGAGGTGGCGGAGAAAAAGGCCAAAAAGGCGTGACGCTTTACGTCGATGCCGACGCCTGCCCCGTCAAGGCCGAGGCCGAGCGGGTCGCGACGCGGCATCGGTTGCCCATGATGCTGGTATCGAATGGCGGGCTGCGCCCATCGCCAAACCCGCTGGTGCAGGTTGTGATCGTAGCCGAAGGCGCGGACGAGGCGGACAAGTGGATCGCCGAGCGCTGCGGCAAGGGGGATGTGGTGGTAACCTCTGACATTCCGTTGGCGGCAAAATGCGTCGAGACGGGGGCGCGGGTTCTGCGCCCCAATGGCGAGGCGTTCACAGCCGCCAATATCGGCCAGCAACTGGCGATGCGCGACCTGATGGCCGATCTGCGCGCCGCCAACCCACTTGGGGCTGGCGGCGGCGGCAAGGCGTTTTCCAAGGCCGACCGGTCTCGGTTTCTGGACGCGCTGGAACGGGAAATCAGGACAGCGCAGCGGAGCTAGGCAACCATTCCACAGACTTAATGTTCGGGGTCATTTGGTGGCACGTCCAACCCGGCCTTTTCCAACCCGTCCATCAGGCGCTCGATAAAGTCACCCGGCATTCCGCGCGCGCGGTAGGGTGCCCGGGGGTCATCCAGGAACTCGGTGTGTTGATCTGTCAGGACAGCCGCCGTCTCTCTGGCTTTTTCGTCTTCTCCGTTCATTGCATAAATGGCCGTCAACGTGGTCAGGCTCATCGGCCCACTTGGCGTTCCCATGCTCAAAAGATGATTGCGAGCCGCTTCGTAATCACCTTGGGCATAGGCATGCAGCACCCAAGCGTTGTCATATCCGGGATGGAGCTTGGGGTTGAGTTCGCGCGCGCGTGAAATCCAATCTTTGCCCGTCTCCCACTCTCCGGAATAGGCCAGAAAGATCCCGAGATCGGCCAAAATCCAGGAATCATTGGGGTTCAGTTCGATGGCCCTGTTTGCATGGTTCAGGAAGACGGCTTTGTCATCACCGACCATCTGACTCAAAATCGCCAGCGCGTAATAGGCATCGGGGTTGTCGCGGTCTACTTCCAGCGCCCGGTTGGCTGCATCGCGTGCCAGCTGCGCCCAATTCGGAGCGGTATCAAGGGACCGTTTCTTGGATTCCAGATGATTGAAAGCCAGTCGCGACCACCCCAAGGAGAACCCGGGCTCTTCTTCGACGGTTCGCAACAAACAGTCACGCGCCTTGCGGTGCGCCTCCAGGCTGAATGTCTGGTAGAACCAGAAAGCCAGCAGATAGCATTAATACGCTTCAAGGTTTTCCGGCGCCTTGTCGCGGATCGCCTGCTGGACGCTGGCCTGAAACAGCGGCGCGTCGCTTGAACCGACCTGCGCCGCAACCTTGCTGGCAATCTCGATCTGTATGTCCAGCAGGTCCTGCACACTCAAATCCCGGTCAAACGGACCGGGCGCAGGCAACTGACGGCATGTCTTTGCATCTGTAAAAGTTGTGGTGATCCTCAGGTGATCATTCGACCGGCGAACCGTGCCTCCCAGGATATAGTCGGCACCCAGCTCATCCCGGATCACGTCGCAGCTTGGGTCGTCGCGATATGCGCTGCTCGCTTCTGGCGCAATCACGAACAGGTTCGATGATTTGGACAGCATCGCATTCAGGTCGCGGGTCAGCCCCTGGCCAAAGAAAGCTTCCTCAGGCGCGCCTCCGACATCTTCAAAGGGAAGGATCGCAATCCTGGCGCCGGTGGGCAAACCGGGATTGTCTTCGTCGTCGCGCCCGAACAAGAACACCAACCCAAGCGCTGCGGCGGCCGCTGCGCCCGCAGCGATCCCCAAGCCTTTCCGCACCCTGCTGAATTTCGCTTTCCTGGCTGCCTCAGGTGGCCACGTCCAGACCTCAACAGGCTGGGAAATGTTCTTCAGCACATGACTGCCAAAATTGCCAAATGTGACATCCACCTTGCCTGCAATCTGCTCTGCGACCGGCTTCGAGATGCAGATGCCACCGGACGGGGCCATAGTTTCGAGCCGGGCGGCAATGTTTACCCCGTCGCCCAAAAGGTTGTCGCCATCCGCCATGACGTCACCAAGGTGAATGCCCATGCGAAGGCACATTCGCTTTTCTTCGATCAAAGTGTCGTTCCGGTTACCGATTGCGGCTTGTACCCCCACGGCGCAACGAACCGCTTCGACCGGGCTGGCGAATTCGGCAATGACACTGTAGCCAGCGCTTCCGAATATGCGGCCACCATGTCTGGTTACCTGTTCGCCAACAAGGCGCTGGACGGATTTCAAGGCGCTGACCGTACCTTCCTCGTCGCTTCCCATTAGGCGCGAGTATCCAACAACATCCGCGGCCAAGATGGCTGCCAGCCGGCGTTCCATTCAATCCCCCCTGAAATGAAGCTTATACTGAAACTACTCCCCCTCAAAACTTGACTGACATAGACGGCAAAGCCGTTGGCAGTTGGCGCTTGCACATCCACTTGCGAATTGGTTCATTCGCCCTGCCCCGTTTCTGACAACCCGACAGGATGAACCCGATGCCCGTAAACGCCGTCATCTTCGACATTGGCAACGTCCTGATCGAGTGGCAGCCCGAACGATACTATGACCGTGTGATCGGCGAAGCCCGGCGCAAGGCGATGTTTGCCGAAGTCGATCTGCATGGCATGAACGATCTGGTCGATCAGGGGCATCATTTTACCGAAACGATCTATGGCTGGGCCGAGAAATACCCCGGCTGGCGCGACGAAATCCGCATGTGGCATGACAAGTGGATTGAACTGGCCGCGCCGGAAATCCCGCATTCGGTCCGGCTGCAACGGGCGCTGCGGGCCAAGGGCGTACCGGTGTTCGCGTTGACCAATTTCGGAGTGCAGAATTTCGACTATTCCTGCACGGTTTATCCTTTTCTCAACGAGTTCGACCGGCACTATGTCTCGGGCCGGATGCAAAGAGTGAAACCGCATGCGCCGATCTATGAAATGGTCGAACGGGACTGCGGTTTGCCGCCCGAAACCCTGCTGTTCGCAGACGACCGCATCGACAATATCGAAACTGCCCGCGCCCGCGGCTGGCAGACGCACCATTTCACCGACCCGCAGCGATGGGCCGAGCGTCTGGTGGCCGAGGGGCTATTGACCGAAAGCGAGGCCACATGACCATCACACAGATCCCTTTTGCCGAAGGCGAGGCCAATCTCGACTGGTTGGAACTGACCGAAGCCTTGGCCGCCGGCCACAGACTGCCAAAGGCAGAGATTGGCGATACGCTGCTTTATCGTGATCCCGACACCCTATTGTCGCGGGCGGCCTGGATTGACGGGCTGGGCATGGCGGTAAAGACCGCGAACATCTTTCCCCGCAACCCCGACCGTGGAGAGCCGCTGATCAACGGTGCCGTCAATGTCTATAGCGACCATGACGGCTCCCTGTCGGCGCTGGTCGATTTTCATCTGGTCACCAAGTGGAAGACCGCTGGCGACAGCCTGTTGGGGGCGCTGCGTCTGGCCAATCCGGACAGCCGTGAAATCCTGATCGTCGGCGTCGGCGTCGTGGGGCAATCCCTGTGCGAAGCCTTTGGCGCCGCCTATCCAAGGGCCCGGCTGCGGCTGTGGAACCGGACCTTGTCCAAGGCCGAGGAACTGGCGGCATCGCTGGGCGGCGTCGATGTGGCCGCGGATCTGGCCGAAGCGGTGAACCGGGCCGATATCGTGATTTCGGCCACGATGTCCTCGGACCCGGTGATCCAGGGAGAATGGCTGCGCCCCGGGCAGCATCTGAACCTGATCGGCGCCTATCGACCCGACATGCGCGAGACCGATGACGAGGCTTTGCGACGGTCGCGCATCTTCGTGGACAGCTTTGACACCACGATCGAACATATCGGCGAGATCAGGACACCGCTGGCCGAAGGGGTCATCACGCGTTCGGACCTGTTGGCCGATTTCTATGATCTGGGTGCCTTTTCCTATGAACCGGGCGCAATCTCACTTTTCAAGAACGGCGGCGGCGCGCATCTGGATCTGATGACCAGCAAATACATTCTGGACAAGTGGCCGGGGTGATCAGGCCAACTGCGCCTCGCCGGTCCGGTTTTCGCGGATCGGCAGGTGCACGATGGCGCTGAAGGCGCCGACCCCCACGCCGACCCACCAGACCATGGTGTAGTCGCCATAAAGGTCGTACATCCGCCCGCCCAGCCAGACGCCCAGGAACCCGCCAAGCTGGTGGCTGAAGAAGACGATCCCGTAAAGCGTACCCATATAGCGCAGTCCGTAAAGATGCGCGACCAGCCCCGAGGTCAGCGGCACGGTAGCAAGCCAGAGCGATCCCATAACCACCGAAAAGACGATGACCGATGTCGGGGTGATCGGCAACAGGATGAAGGCTGTGGCCGCGATAGTGCGCCCGGTGTAGATGCCTGCCAACACAAATTTTTTGGTGAAATGCTTGCCCGCCCACCCGGCCGTCAGGGTCCCGGCAATATTGGCGAGGCCAACCAGCGAAATGGCGACTGCGCCGAGCGCTGATGTCGTCGTGATCCCCATCGAATGCAGTACGCCGCCCGGTTGGATCGGGCCGCACATCTCGGTCACGAAAGCGGGGAAATGCGCAGTGATGAACGAAAGCTGATAGCCGCAACTGAAGAACCCCAGAAAAATCATCGCATAGGAGGGGTCGCGCAGCGCCTTCATCAGGATGTGGCCCATGCTTTCTTCCAGCTCCTGCCTGCCGACCGGGGTCGGCGCACGCATGAAGGGCAGCGTCAGGACAAGCGCCAGGATAAGCGCGGCAAAGATCACAAAGACCTGCTGCCACTGAAAATGACCCAGCAGGAATTCGGCAAAGGGCGCGCCCACCACCTGCCCGGCGCTGCCCGCCGCGGTGACGACGGCCAGGGACATCGACCGGTTTGCATCCGACGACGCCCGCCCGACCACGGCTAGAACCACGCCGAACCCGGTTCCTGCGATGCCGAAACCCACAAGCCAGGCGTAAAGCTGCATCTCGATCGGCGTCACGGACCAGGCCGTCAGGACCATCCCGGCAACATAGGTCAGCGCGCCCATCACGATGGCGCGGCGATCCCCGATCTTCTCGGCAATGGCGCCAAAGATCGGCTGCCCGATGCCCCAGGCGAGGTTCTGGATCGCGATTGCCATGGAAAAGTCGGCGCGCAGCCAGCCGAACTCTGCCGCGATGGGAATCTGGAACACACCGAAAGAGGCACGCACGGCAAAGCTCACCATGATGATGATGCAGCCGACGATCAGGACAGGTGTCAAAAAGCGGGTAGAACGACCCATCAAGAAGTCCCGGTTGGTTGTTCCGGCGACGTTAGCGGGAAAACATGCGGGGTCAATTCAGGATATTTGGCCATGGCGATAAGGGAAATTGATATGACGCAAGGTTTTCCCCGCTTTCCAAGGCGGCAGACGGAAGGTATGCCTCAGGAATGTTTGACGTGATTTCGCTATATTCCGACCGCGTGACCGAAGGCATTTTGCACGCGGACGACGCGCAGGAGGCGGTGCTGCCTGAATTCGAACGCATCCGTTCGGAGCTGGCAAAACCGGTCAAGCGCGGACTGTTTCGCAAACCGCCCCCCCCGCCCAAGGGCTTGTACCTGTGGGGCGGCGTCGGGCGCGGCAAGTCGATGCTGATGGACATGTTTGTCGAAACGTTGGGCGACATCCCGTCGCGGCGGGTGCATTTCCACGCTTTCATGCAGGAAATTCACGCAAAGATGCATGAGGCGCGGCAACGCGGAGTCGAGGACACGCTGGCGCCGGTGGCGGCCGAGGTGGTGAAATCGGTCAAGGTTCTGGCCTTTGACGAAATGCAGATCACCGACATCACCGACGCGATGATCGTGGGACGCCTGTTCGAGTTCCTGTTCGACGCCGGCGTTGTGGTGGTCACCACCTCGAACCGGGTGCCGGACGATCTGTACAAGGACGGTTTGAACCGGCAATTGTTTCTGCCCTTCATCAAGCTGATCAAGGAGCAGCTGGTGGTGTGGGAGATGGTCTCGCCCACCGATTACCGGCAAAATCGGCTGGAGGGAGCGCCCGTCTATTTCACGCCCATCGGCCCCGAGGCGCGGGAAAAAATCCGCGCGGTCTGGCGCGATTTGTCGGGAGGGCCCGCAGAACCACTGGTGCTGCACGTCAAGGGGCGCGAGGTTGTTCTGCCCGCCTTTCGCAACAGCGTGGCGCGGGCGTCGTTCTATGACCTGTGCGGACGGATGCTTGGGCCGGGCGATTACCTGGCGATTGCCGAGGCGGTAAAAGTTCTGGTGCTCGAAGATATCCCTCGCCTGTCGCGCAACAACTTCAACGAGGCGAAACGCTTCGTGACCCTGATCGACGCCTTGTACGAGGCCAAGGTGCGGCTGATCTGTTCGGCGGCGGCGCAACCCGAGATGCTGTATGTCGAGGGCGAAGGCACCTTTGAGTTCGAACGCACCGCCTCGCGTCTGCGCGAAATGCAGGCAGAGGGCTGGGGGGCCTAAGGGGGCGCTGCCCCCGCCGCCTTTGGCGGTTCAGCCGTTTTCACGCAGGATGTTGCCCGCCAGATAGAGAGAACCGCAAATCAGCACCCGGGCCCGGGAATCTTTGGCTATGATCGCGTTCAGGGCCTCACTCACGCTGACTGCGGTCGCGGCGGCCAGATTGACCGACCCAGCCGCCGCAGCAGTATCTTCAGCACTGAGCGTGTTGGCTTCGCCGGGGATTGAAACGGCTATGAGGCTTTGCGCCTGACCCGCGAGCGGGTGCAGATAGCCGGTAACATCCTTGGTGTTGAGCATGCCGCAAATCAGGTGTGTCGGGCGCGCAGGCAGTTTTGACAGCAGGTCCGCCAGCGCAACACCGGCGGCGGCGTTGTGACCACCGTCGAGCCAAAGCTCGGCTTCGGGCGCGGCCTCGACCAAAGGGCCGGTTTTCAGGCGCTGCATGCGGGCGGGCCAGAAGGCATTTGTCACTGCGGCCTCATAGGCCGCATCGCCCATGTCCAGATGGCGCAGCACGGCAAGCGCCGCGCCGGCGTTCTGAACCTGATGTGCGCCCATCAGGTTCGGCAGCGGCAGGTCGCGCAGGCCGGTTTCATCCTGATAAACCATTCGCCCGTTTTCTTCGTGCACATGCCAGTGCTGGCCATAGGCGATCAGCGGCGCGCCGAGCCGGGCGGCGGTAGATTCGATCACCTCCAGCGCCTCGTCTGGCTGTGGTCCCACGATGCAGGGCACGCCGCGCTTGATGATCCCGGCCTTTTCCGCTGCAATCTTGGCCAGCGTGTTGCCCAGATATTGTTCGTGATCGATCGAGATCGGGGTAATCACGGAAACTGCCGGTTGGTCGATGACATTGGTTGCATCAAGCCGCCCGCCAAGGCCGACCTCGAGCAGCGTGAAATCCGCCCGCGCGCGGGCAAAGGCCAGCAGGGCCGCACAGGTGGTGATTTCGAAATAGGTAATGTTCTCGCCGCCATTGGCGGTATAGCATTCATCCAGAACCGCCGTCAGGTCGGGTTCGGAAATCAGCTCACCAGCAACGCGGATGCGTTCATGAAACCGCGCCAGATGCGGCGAGGTATAGGCATGCACGCTGCGCCCAACAGCTTCCAGCCCGGCGCGGATCATCGCCTGGGTCGATCCCTTGCCGTTGGTTCCGGCGATGTGGATCACCGGCGGCAGCTTGTCTTGCGGATTGTCCAGCGCCGACAACAGCCGCCAGACACGATCCAGCGTCAAATCGATGATCTTGGGATGCAGCGCCATCATCCGGTCCAGGATGAGGTCGGATGTGGGCGCGTTCATTTCTCGGCTTCAGCCTCGGCTGGGGCCGCCTCGGCCTTGGGTTCCTGGACATCCGGCGAGGGCAGATCACCGGCAATCGCGGGCGGCAGATTCAGCAGCATGCGGGTGATGGTAATCAGCTCGTCCCGCATCTCGGTGCGCTTGGTCACCCGGTCCAGCATGCCGTGATCCAGCAGGTATTCCGCGCGCTGGAACCCTTCGGGCAGTTTCTCGCGGATTGTCTGTTCGATGACGCGCGGCCCGGCAAAGCAGATCAGCGCGTTGGGTTCCGAAATATGCACGTCCCCCAGCATCGCGTAAGAGGCGGTGACGCCACCGGTGGTGGGGTGGGTCAGGACCACGATATAGGGCAGGCCCGCCTCTTTCAGCATCTGCACCGCGACGGTGGTGCGCGGCATCTGCATCAGGCTCAGGATACCTTCCTGCATCCGGGCGCCGCCAGCAGCCGAGAACAGGATCAGCGGGCGCTTGAGTTTCACCGCCTCTTGCGCGGCGGCGATGATGGCGTTGCCCACGAACATGCCCATCGAGCCGCCCATGAAGCTGAAATCCTGTGCGGCGGCGATGATCGGCGTGCGCCCGATCTCGCCGGCGGCGACCAGCATCGCCTCTTTCTCGCCGGTTTTCTTCTGCGCCGCCTTCATGCGGTCGGGGTATTTCTTCTGATCGCGGAAATGCAGCGGATCTGCGGTGGGCGCAGGCACGGCAACCTCGGTAAAGATGCCGCCATCGAACAACGCCCTGAACCGGTCGCGCGGGGTGATCGCCATGTGGTGATCGCAATGGGTACAGACGTTCTGATTATCCGCCAGCTCACGGTGGAACAGCATCGTTCCGCACTCGTCGCATTTCTGCCAGAGATTCTCGGGCACTTCGCGACGCGAGAAAATCGAGTTGATCCGCGGACGGACGTAGTTTGTGATCCAGTTCATGACAGAACCCTGATTGTACTGCGTTCAGGTCACATAAGACCCTGCGTCAGGAAATGCAATCAACGCCTGATGGCAATTCGGGCCGCCAGCCAGGCCGTCAGCATCATTGCGAAATCGACATAAAGCCAGTCACGCAGAAACTCGGTATCCGACATCTCGTAGGGAATCAGGAACAGGGCCAGACCGTCCAGACTGCCCGGCAACGCGACGAAGAGAAGCGCAATCACGTTGTTGAACAGGTGCAGCGCGATTGCCGGTCCCAAGGTGCCGGCCCGCGCCGTCAGGTCGGCCATCAACAGCCCGAACACACCGGACCACAACGCGATCAGAACCGCGTTATCCCCCGCCTGCGCGGGCAGGTAGTGCCCCATCGCAAACAGAACCGACGGCACGACCATCCAGATCAGCGGCGACCGAAAGCGCGCTGCCAGGCTTTGCTGGATGTAGCCGCGGAACAGGATCTCTTCGGCCCCGGTCTGGATCAGGACGGCCAAAAGGGAAAGCGGCAACAAGATCAGCCATTGCGCGAATGGCAGGTTCGGCTCCAGCGGTGTGCCCATGTCATAGGGCGGCAGCACCAGAATGACACCGCCCAGAATCACAAGCACGCGCAGCGCTTGGCGGAATTGGTGGACGGTTTGCCGAAATGGGCCAATGACCGAACCAAGCGAACGGTGTTGCATTTGCCGCACGGCCAGCACGACCCCCAGTATGACGAACCCGAAACTCGCCAGAAGCGTGATCATCGGCCCCGGTGCGGTTCCGGCCAGAAAATCCAGCACCCATTTCTCGGACATTGAGATGCTGACAAGGGCGAACAACGCCGCGTTCAGGGAAAACACTACAACCGCCACCAGCGTCAGGCCCACCAGCACCCGCCAGATCTCGGACCGGGGACGAACCGGCAAGACAAGCTGGTCATGGGCCGAATAGGCCGGACAACCGCCTTCACCGCCCATTTATGGCGTCCATATCTGCGGCAGGAGCGTTGGTGGCGCCGGATTCGGATCCTCCGAACTTCTCGACACGCAACCGGTCGGCCACATTGACAAGGTGCCCGGCCACCGTTTCCAGCAATTGCACCGCCACCGACGAGTCATTTTCTACCACCGCACGGAACTCCTCGGCTCCGATTCTCAGAAAACTGCTTTTTTCCTGCGCGATCAGGTCGAATTGACGGGGCAATCCGGTGATGATCGACAGATCGCCGATCAGGCGGCCCGGTTCTACCGTCGAAATCGTGCGGGTCTGACCCTCGTCGTCCTTCCAGCTCAGCAGCGCGCGCCCCTCCAGGCACAGATAGGCGGCATCGGCGGATTGCCCGCTCGAAAAGATCACTTGCCCCGCAGCCGCGTCATACCATTGCGCGGAAAACGCCAGCAGCCGCTGGTTGCGTGCATCGATCTTGGCGAACAATTCGGTCGAGGCGATGATGTTCAGCTTTCGGCTGAGATCGGCCGCCGCACCTTCGCCCAGTTCAAGCTGCGTGCGTGAAACCCCATCGATGCGACCATCCTGGATTTCGATGAACAGGTCATAAGCCTCGGGATGGGCAAAATGGTCTTCCATGAAGATCATGATCGAATCGGGCAGCAATTCACGCAATTTCTGCCGAGTGCGCAGTCGGCTTTCGGAATCGTGGCTGGCCAGAGCCTTGTCGAGGATCAGGATGTCGGGCCGCTTGATCCCCGCGCGAGAGAATGCCGCGCGTTCCTGAAACACGGTCGGCAGATTGGTGCCCCCCAGACCAGAGGGCAGATCATAGATGATGGCGGCCACGCGGCGGCGCAGCCCGGCCTCGTTCAGGACCTCAGCCACCACATCCTCGATCTCGTCCAGACGAGCGCCGGCCATGATGGACACGCGGCCGTACAGCGCGTTTTCCATGACGGTGAGGCGCGGCACATACTGGTCTGGCGAGACCGGAACAAACAGCCCCTCCATCGCGTTTCGCAGTTTTTCCGCCTGAGTCCGGCGGATCGAGAGGATCTTTTCCTTGTACTTTTCCGGAAAGCTGGGGCCGATCTGTTCGGCCGTCAGCAAGAACGGGACGGTCAACAGCAGGGCGCGCTCGGACTCATCCAGTGCGCGATCCCCACGCGCCGCCCGCCGCCCGGCGATGTCGAGCAGACGGTGATACATTTCGGGTTCCATGCCCAATCGCCGGAACAGCGGGTGATCGGTGTCGTCACGTCCGAACGTCTGCTTGAGGGCCTCGATGACGCCCAGCGCGATATCCCGCGCCTCCTCGGCCAAACCCTGCCCGCTCAGCATTTCGATAAAGCGTTCGTCGCCCGCCAGAAGTTCGGGCGCGATGTTTTGGGTGGGGGCCGCAAAAAGCAGGTTGCCACCCAACGGAACGGCGGGGTTGAACCGCTCGGGATGGAAGCGATGCACCAGATCGGAAAGGCCGCTGGCGGCGATACGCTCTGCGATCTTCGGGCGCAGATCGACCAACGCCTGCGCCAACTCCGGATGCAAGTCCGGATCCAGGCGCGATCGCAGGGTGCGGCGGAACATGAACTCGTCAATCCCCATCGCCTCGACCAACTGAAACCACCAGTCACGGATCTGCTCGCCATCCTCCAACCCGGCGAGGCCCGGATCGGTCCAGTCCATATCCAGCGGATCGGTGCTGTTTCCAGCGCGTTGCGCCTCGGTCTGGGCTCGGCTGAGTGCACTCGATCCGTCATCCCCCTGATGATGCGGAGATGTCCGCAGCGGCATCAGAAGGTTGTCGCCCAATGTTCCATCAAACAGGTAGGGGCGGGAATGGGCATAACCGACACGGGCCGCAATCACGGCCTGATGCAGATCGTTGAGCTTGTGGCGGGCGACAACAACCTCGCCATGCGAGGGCAGAACCTCGCGGGTCAGAAGATGCGCGATCGCCTGCCGTTCGGAGGCCCGTGACGACTGGATTGCCACACGTGCGCCGGGCGGAATGGTCAGGTTGATGTCTTCGAGGATGATGTTGCCATCCTGATCCTGGACCGTTACCTCCCGCAGTTCGACCGCGCCGCGCAAATGCGGGATTTCCTTTGGGCGACCTTCGAACAAGTGTTCGGGGATCATGTCGCGGGGGGCAAACCGTTCGGTCACAATCTGCCAGCGCAGTGACATGTCCTGCACCTGATTGTAATAGAACAAAAGGTCTTTCCACGGCCCCGACAGATCCTTGTAGGCCGCCAGCGCCGCCACCAGCGCCCCCACGGTGATCTGGCCCTTGATCGCAAGATATCCGCCGACCGAATAGAACAGAAACGGCGTCATCTGCGAGATCAGGTTGTTGAGGAACTTCATGAAGAACTTCTTCTGATAGATCCTGAACCTGATTTCGAACAACCGCCCCAGCCGGTCGGTAAACTGCGCCATCCGGTATCGCCAACCGCCATTGGCGCGCAGGTCGCTGATGCCGGCAGCGCTTTCACCAATTTCGGAACTCAGTCGCCGGACTTCCTGAATCCGGTCCTTGTTAAGCAGGTTGATCTGGCGCTGCAGCATCGGGATCAGCCAGGCCTGCAACGGGATCAACGCCACCGAGGCCAGACCGAACCACACGCTTTGCATGAACAGGAACGTGACGATGGTCAGCATCTGCCCGGCCTGGAACACCGGCTGGGCAACCGCATCGCCCATCAGCCCGCCCATCGGTTCGGCCTCGGATGTGATCATCGACACCAGTTCGCCCTGACTTGTCGTCGCGAAATAGGCCTTGGGAAACCGCATCATCCGCCCGATGAGCGTATATCGCAGACGCCGCAGCATACGTTCGGACAACACACCTTTCATGGTGTTGATGCGCATCTTCATCAGGCCGCTGACCAGAACGGTGGCCAGGAACGCAAAGCACAGAACCAAAAGATACTGCACCTGAGTCAGCGTCACGCCCCAAAGCTCGATCGTGGCGCGGGTCGACCCGATGGCGTCATTGATGATCCGCTTGGGCAATTCCAGCGAGGCATAGAGGAACGGAAAGGACATAACGGTCAGCGCCAGCAGAACAAGCTGCTGCCGTTTGGAATACTTCCAGATGAACGCGAACAAACTGGGTTCCATACCCCGGTCCCTCTGCTGGCTGGAGCAATCCGCGGCGCGCCGCGAAAAACCCACTGCTACCGGGACATTGACGGTAAGCACTGCCCCACTCGATTACAAGAACACGCACGCTTCCCGGAACGGTTCACGCAAGGTTTCAAATTGACGAAATAGCACCCGCCATGCCCGGATCAGAGTACAGAATTTCATTTACCGGTAAATTTTCCGCGCATTGTCTTTATCTTGCCAATGTTCTTTCGCTAAAGAGGAGCCAATCATCCACTCAACGGACAGGCGATGGACAGGTTGCTGGACCGAATTTTGCACAAACAGGCGATGAAACGCTGGCAGGCCGCTGCCAACGGGTCCAAGAGCGCCGATCTGACTGAATTGCGCAGCCAGCGCAACCGCGCCCGAGCCCTGCGCCGCAACCTTGACGAGCTTATCCAGGTCGCGGACGGACGCCTGGCGCGTCCGCGCCTGGGCAGCAATCACTTTCCCCGACCGCACGGCACAGAATGGGCCTGGCGACCCAATCTGTGGCGCGGCCCGATACGCAAACCGGGACTATCCTCGGTGGCAAAACGCGAACAGATCGGTGACGATGTCGCCCTGTTCCACGACTGCCCGCTTTCCGAAATCACCCTTCGCCAGTTGCGCAACACGAATGAAGAGGATTTCGCGCCGTTTGGTGTCTGTCTGGAAGTGTTTGAGTTTCAGGGGTCGTTTCTGGCATTGGCCATCGATCTGCCGCCCGAAGCCATGCAAGGGCTGACGCGCGCTCACATGATCCGCATGGATATGATTGTCGAAGCAGAACGTCCGGTCGGGATAATTGCTCGGCTCAACGTTCAACATGGGCCGAATACCGGGCAGGTGTCTCAAGAGCTGACCACCGAGACGCGCGCAGCAAGCGCCGAATTCGATCTGGCCTATTCCGATATGAACGAAAAACGGGTTGAAAAGATCTGGCTGGACCTGATCATTCAGAATCCGGAATGGAACCAGATCGTTCTGCGCGACCTGACACTGTGCCGCCATCACCGCGCCGATCTGTAGTCGAGGACTGACATGAGCCAGTTGACCCTGACGAAACTACGCCTGGAAAACGGGATCTGGGATGGCCTTGTGACCGGCGCTACCGAACCGCCGCGTCTGGATGTCCGGCATCTTGACCAGCCCGTCGATGGGGTGTCCGTGACACAGGACGGGTCCGGATGGGCGGTTCGAATACCGGTCCCGGCGGCGGCCGTGACCGAAGGCGTGAATTGCATCCTCATCTTTGACACCGAGACCGGCGCCAAACTGGGCGATATCACCCTGATTGCCGGAGAACCGGCAGCAGATGACCTGCGCGCCGAGATCGAGTTGCTAAGGGCGGAACTCGATACGCTCAAACGCGCATTTCGCCGCCATTGCACAGAGGCGTAATCCGTCTTTCGGCAAGTTTGAAACCGCAGGGGCTCGAGGACAATCGAGCCAAAATGCTGGAACACGTGTAAATTCGCAATTCGGAGCAGATTATACGTGCATCCAAATATTCCCCAGAAAATCAAATTTTATGATATAATGTCTGAGTTTTTTCAGCTCAGGCTTAATTATGATCAGCTTAAAGAAGATATTTATTGTCTGGCTCTTCGGAATTCTGCTCTCGGTTTCCCTGCAACCGAGACATGCGTTTGCGCAGGTGCCGCCACACAATCCCGGTGAGATTTGTTTCACGGCCTATTTCTGGTGCTGGGCTGATTATCCCGGCCCGCCAGGAGCTTATTGCGAGTGTTGGTATAACGGCGCCTGGTATCCGGGTTATCTGGGGTGAAATGTCATGGCGAACCAGGATACCCAAAGACCATATGAATCCTCGGAACGTACTGCCGTCCGCGAATTTCTCAGGGATGCAAGGCGGGTTGAAAATTACGCCACCTGCTGCGGATACCTGAATGACGACAAGTTCCTGCTGGCGCTCGAAGCCGCGCACAGGGCCGAAAAAGAAGGTGGGCTGGAAATCGACTCCGAAGCCTACCGGACGCTGCGGTCGGAATTCAACAACGTGATCCGCAGCATCTATCCCGTCACCCTGCTGGACCTGCGGGAATGGAACCCGTTTCAAAGCCGCCAAAGCGCCCGGGATATCCCTTTGCCCTCGCGCATCCTGCATGGAACAAAGAAATGGTTCACCAATCTGACTATCGCGGTGGGCGCATTGGTGCTTTTTGTTCTTACCGGGTTTTACACGGTCTGGGCGCAACGCACCGAATTGCTGATCAGCGAGATTCAGGCCATTGAAAAACAGGATTTGGTGGAACTGGAACGCACCTATCTGGCCTGGCTGATCGGACGTTTGGAGAACAATGGCAGCCATGACAGCCAATGGAATTCAAGCTGGAGCGAGGGGTCGTCTTATTTCGACAAGATCCTCGCCTTCGAGGAAAAGGTCGAAAAGCTGCGGCTGGATGTTCAAAGGGCGGAACAGGAAACCTACCCTCTGCAAAAGACACTGGGCCGGGTCGCTGACTATACCTGTTTTGAACAGGGCGCGGTTTCACCCGGTCCAAGCAACGCGTCGCCGCGTCCGCAAAGAGCGTATCGCGCGCAGTGGCTCAAGATCTTTTGCCCTCAAACCAATACCGCGACGCCATATTTTCAAGGCGGCACGTCGGCACCCGTACAGGTCTCCGCCAACGGAGAAATCGCACCACAGGCCATTCTGGACTACTTCGCAGTCATGAGAGAGACTTTCAGAAGCGTCTCGAACACGGTCGACCTTGGTCAACGCGGCGCGTCCGTTTCCCGATCCGCAAAGGCGGTGCAGGCCGAACCTGCCTCGTTCTATGCCGGGTCCGGCATCGATTTCACCGCACCTCTCCGACCGGATCAGTGCGAGGACGAGGTGAAAAAGATACTGGCCAATATTTCGGGTATGCTGGCAACGCAGGGCGCCGAGTCAAGACGCGTTGCAAGTTCGCTGCAAAATCCCGAGATCCTGTTCGATATCACGTTGCGCACCAAGCTGATCCAGTTCATCCGCTGCGCCCGCAAGCAGGAACCCCTTTCACCGTTCCATTGGCTGGGCTCGGGCAAATCGTTCAAGATCGACAACACGTATCAATTGCAACGGGAATACCGCGTGGTGTCCAAATGGTGGCTGCCGTCGCTATACGGCGCGTTGGGGGCCATGGTTTACACGCTGGGGTTCATGCTCAGCCGCACCAATCCCGATCCCAAGTTCTTCCGCTCGGTCGTGCGCTTGATGATGGGATCGCTTGCCGGTGTTGCCGTGGTCAATTTCTTCACCCCCGAGGTGGCCAACATGATCTATGTGCCGTTCAAATCGATCGGGCTTTTGGCGCTGGCATTCCTTGCGGGGTTTTCGATCGAAGTGGTTCTGGCGCTATTGCGCAGCATCATCAACCGTTGGAGCGAGCGGGTGTCGACCGTTGGCAGCGGGGCGCATTGATTGCAGCAAAAAGGGCCGCTCGATGGCGGCCCTTGTCAAGAAATGCCTTTTTATCAGTTCTCGGCACCAAAGGCGGACAGCCCTTTCAGAATGTCTATTGCATAAGCCAATTGATAATCCTGCTCGCGCAGTTCGGCGGTTGCCTCCGCCTTTGCACGATCTTCCTCGATCTGGCGGACTTCGTCCTCGGAAAGGCTGTCATTGTTCAGACGTCCGCGCAGGTCAGCCTCGGAGCGGGTGCGCGGTTTCTTGTCTTCCTCTGCCTCTTCCGCAGGCTGGCGGCGTGGCTGTTCGACAACAATATCCGGGCTGACGCCCAGCGCCTGAATCGAGCGGCCCGACGGTGTGTAATACCGCGCCGTGGTCAGGCGCATCGCGCCATCGCCACGCAACGGCATCACCGTCTGGACCGAACCCTTGCCAAAGCTCTTGGTGCCCACGACAATCGCCCGACGGTGGTCCTGCAAGGCACCGGCCACGATTTCCGAGGCCGAGGCCGAACCGCCATTGATCAGCACCACGACCGGCTTGCCCAGCGCCAGATCGCCGGCGGTCGCGTTGAACCGCTCGCCATCTTCTGGGTTACGGCCACGGGTCGATACGATCTCGCCTTCTTCCAGGAACGCGTCCGACACCTTGATCGCCTGCGTCAGCAACCCGCCGGGGTTGTTGCGCAGATCCAGCACGACGCCGTTGATCTTGTCGATGCCGCCCGCTTCCTCGATCTGCTTGTCCAGCCCTTCCTTGAGATTCGGATAAGTCTGATCGTTGAAGGTCGTCACCCGCAGCACCACGCTGGTGCCTTCGGTGCGGGCGCGCACGGCGGTCAGCTTGATCGTGTCACGGATGATCGTGACATCGAACGGCTCGGCCTCGCCTTCGCGAACGATGGTGATCACGATTTCGGACCCGACCGGCCCGCGCATCAGGTCAACTGCCTTGTCCAGGGTCAGGCCCAGAACGCTTTCACCGTCGACATGGGTGATGAAATCGCCCGCCTCGACCCCGGCCTCGTCCGCCGGGGTTCCGTCGATCGGCGAGACAACTTTGACAAAGCCCTCTTCCTGGGTGACTTCGATACCCAGACCGCCGAATTCGCCGCGCGTCTGCACCCGCATCTGTTCCGCGTCATCGGGCGACAGATAGCTGGAATGCGGATCCAGCGATGTCAGCATGCCGTCAATGGCCGCTTCGATCAGTTCATTCGCCTCGACCTCTTCCACGTACTGGGCGCGGATGCGTTCAAAAATGTCGCCGAACAGATCAAGTTGCTCGTAAACTGTTGCGTTGTTCTTTGCTTCCTGCGCCAGCAGAGGACCCGCGATCTGCGTTGTCGCGATCACGCCCGCTATAGTTCCGGCCAGACCGGCCATCACGAATTTTTTCATACTCGTCTATCCATCCTTGTCCGTTCGGAACCACGCCTCGGGGTTCACCGGGCTGTTGCCTTCTCTCACCTCTATATAGAGCGTTTCTGGGCGGTCAGTTCCAGTGCCATCACCGCTTGTTGACAAAATAGCGCCGATTTCCGGTGTAGTTCCCGCCATCAATCCGACCGGGCTGCCCGCCGGAACCACCTGACCGGGGGCGCCAAAGACCTCCTGCAACCCGGAGAAAACGAACAGTAAATCCGGCTGTGGCTCAAGAATGACCACGTTTCCCAAGTCCAGCAATGGACCGCGATACCGGATCGTCGCCGCAGTCGGAGAAACCACCAACGCACGTGGCCGTGTTGCAACGATCATACCGTTGCGGGTGATTCCGGCGGCGTCCGCCTCTCCGGCACGTCGCAACACGACACCCTGCACCGGCAATTCCAATTCGCCCTTTTGCGTTGAAATATCGGCGTCGGTCGCCGCGATCTCGCCCGCTGCGATTTCGGACAGGCCGCTGGCAAACCCTTCCAGCGTTTCTGTCGAGGAAATCAGGATCGCAGCCCTGACAGGGTCTTCGGTAAACCGGCGCGGCAGATCGGTTCGGTCCGCCACCGCCTTGCTGAGTTCGGCGCGCGCCTTTTGGACACCGGCCAATCCATCCGCAAGAGTATCCGCTGCATTCTGCTGTAGCTGGCGCAGGGTCTGCACCTCGGTCAGATCCTGTCGCAAGTCTTCTGCTCGCGCATTCAGGGCAGGTGCCACCTCGGCCATCATCATGCCCGACCGGGCCGCACCCAAAGGCCCAACCGGATGCAGCATCAGAACCGGCGGCGGTGTGGTTTCAATGGTTTGCAGCACACCCAGAAGATCCGATATTTCGTCTTCTCGCGACCGCAATTCAGCAGCCAATTGCGCCTCGCGGGTCGCTGCCTTGCGCAGACCGTCGCGCATCGCCGCCAAACCTGCCTCAAACGCCTGAATGGTCGTTGTCAGTGCCCGCACGCGGTCGCGCGCGCTTTCGGCCTCATCAAGAGAGATTGTGGCCTGCTCCAGCATCGCAGCCGCCGTGCGCGCCGCGCTGGCGGCATCGCTTTGGGCATTGGCCGCACCGGACCATATCAAAGCAGCCAAAAGAGCCGCATGGAATTTCATTTCAGCAGGCTCTCGCCCGTCATTTCGGGCGGTTTGGGCAACCCCATCAGGTCAAGTATCGTCGGCGCCAGGTCAGACAAACGCCCTTCGCGCAGGGTTGCCCCGGCTGGTCCACCCACCAGGGCGACCGGGACCGGGTTCAGAGTATGCGCCGTGTGCGGCCCGCCGGTAACCGGATCGGTCATGGTTTCGCAATTGCCGTGATCGGCGGTCACGATCATCGCGCCGCCTGCCTTTTCCAGTGCGGCCACAACCCTGGCCAGACCCTGGTCCACCGCCTCGCAGGCCTTGATCGCGGCTTGCAGATCGCCGGTGTGCCCGACCATGTCCGGGTTGGCATAGTTGGTGACGATCAGGTCATACCCCGCTTCGATCGCCTCGACGAACTTCTCTGTCACCTCGGGCGCACTCATCTCTGGTTGCAGGTCATATGTCGCGACCTTGGGCGATTGGGGCATATGGCGATCTTCGCCCGCCTCAGGCTCCTCCTTGCCGCCGTTGAGGAAGAACGTCACATGCGGGTATTTCTCGGTTTCGGCAAGACGAAACTGACGCAAGCCCTGCTTGGCCACCCATTCCCCCAGCGTGTTGACGATATCGCGTTTTGGGAAAACCGTGGTCATATAGGCGTTGTGACGGTCGGAGTATTCGACCATGCCCAGCAGCGCCGCCAACTTGGGGCGCGGGCCGGTTTCAAACTCGGCAAAGCCCGGCTCGCCAATGGCGCGCAGGATTTCGCGCGCCCTGTCGGCCCTGAAATTAAGGCAGAAAACGGCGTCTCCGTCCTTGATTCCATGGTATCCGGACAGGACCGTGGGGGCGATGAATTCGTCTGTTTCCGATTGGTTATAGGCGTGATCGATTGCGGAATGGGCGGTGCTGACCGGGCGGCCCTTGCCGTTGACGATGGCCTCGTACGCCTCGGCCACGCGCTCCCAGCGGTTGTCGCGGTCCATGGCGAAATAGCGGCCACAGACGGTAACGATGCCAGCCCCCTCGGGCAGGCGCTCTTCCAGCTCGGCGATATAGCCGAAGGCGGATTTCGGGGCCACGTCGCGTCCGTCGGTGATCGCGTGAAGCGCCACTGGAACACCAGCCCGCGTGATCGCCTGCGCGGCAGCGACAATGTGGTTCACATGGCCATGCACCCCGCCGTCCGAGACCAGTCCCATCAAATGCGCAACGCCGCCAGAAGTCTTTGTTTTCGCAATGAAATCACGCAACGTTTCGGTCTCGAAAAACGACCCGTCCTCGATAGCCAGATCAATCTGGCCGAGATCCATCGCCACCACCCGCCCGGCGCCGATATTGGTGTGGCCGACCTCGGAATTGCCCATCTGTCCGGTGGGCAATCCCACATCCGGGCCGTGGGTGATCAGCCGCGCGTGCGGGCCTTGCAACATGATGGCGTCGAAGGTGGGGGTATGCGCCAGAACCGGAGCGTTCGAACGCGCGTCGTCAGACAGACCCCAGCCGTCGAGAATGCACAGGACAACAGGCTTGGGCACGGGCATGGCGGGTCTCCGGAAACTGCTCTTGGCGGTCTTCTATCGTGTGCCCGCCCAAGGGTGAACCTGCTTTTTTGTAGCAGTTTGTACCGTGATTTCAGGGGCCATTGTCCGAAATGTACAATCCACGCGCCTCAGGATTGTTCGTGTCTGGCAAAAGCCTCGGCAAATTCTGGATGCCAGCGCGACAGCGCGGGCCGGTTTTCCAGGATATCCCCCAAGGCCCAGGCGACCCGTTTCCTGTCGCGTTCCGGGGTGACGTCATTGTCGGGGCAGAGGATATAGAAATCCCCCGCCGACATGCGGGCGATCAGGTGATCCACGGTCTGTTCCGAGGTCCAGGCCGCGGCCGGTTTTTCCGGCATGTGGCGGGCGATCATGCCGGTATAGGTGAAACCGGGCACAAAGAGATGCGCCGAAATCGGAGCCTCGGCCTGTCGCAGGTCATGGGCCAGCATCTCGGTCAGAACCTTCACCCCCGCCTTGGAGACATTGTAGGCCGGGCTGCCGGGTGGCGTGGTGATCCCCTGTTTGGAGCCGGTGTTGATCACCACGGCGGGTCGCTCGGCGGCGACCATGCGGGGCAGGAAAGACTGCACGCCGTTGATCACACCGAACAGGTTGACCTCAAGCATCTGCCGCCACGCTTCGGGGTTGGTCCAGCTGGTGCTGGGGCGGGCAATGCCGGCGTTGTTCATCAGCACAGCAACCTCGCCCGCGGCAAAGGCGGCATCGGCCAGCGCCGCGACGGATGTTGCATCGCTGACATCGGTGGGTACGGCCATCACGGTGACGCCGTCGCGGGCCAGCTTGGTGATCCGGGCGGTGGCGGCGTCCAGCGCCTCGCCGGGCAGATCGGCCAGAACCACCCCCAGCCCTGCCTGGGCAAAGCGTTCCGCCGCCGCCAGACCGACACCACTGGCACCGCCGGTCACGACGGCCAGACCGCCCCGTTCGATCGCTTGAGTATACATGTCACGTCCTCCGATTGTCTGGGTCTATCCCCGCATGTTCTGTTTCATGGTGCCGATAAAGGTTTCGTCATCCTGCGCCTTGCGCGCATCCAGCAGCGCCTCGGCATCGGCACCGGCGCGATAGCGCAGGCGGTCGCTGCCGTCGGTCACCGCGTTCCAGATCACCCCGGCCACAACCTCGGGTTCGGAAGGCGACGCCGCATAAAATCCCATCGCGGCCTGCATGCCAGAGACGGTCGGCAAATATTCAGGCATGGTTTCATCCATCACGAATTCGAAAGACCGCCCCCCGAAATCGGTTTTGATCATACCGGGTTCAACGATCTTTACCTTAACGCCAAATGCTTCAAGCTCGTAATGAAGCGCCTCGGACAGGCCCTCTACCGCGAATTTGGTGCCGTGATACAAAGTGCCAAGCGGAAAGGTCATCTGCCCACCGATGGAAGAGATGTTGACGATGGTGCCGGATTTTTCGGTGCGGAAGTGGGGCAGCATTTCCTTGGTCACGGCAATCAGACCGATCACGTTGGTGTCGAACTGCCGCTGGACCTGCGCCATCGAAAACGCCTCGAGCGGGCCATAGGCGCCGTAACCCGCGTTGTTCAACAGCGCGTCGATCCTGCCGAATTTCGCAATCCCCTGTTCAACGGCAGATGCGATCGTGTCGGGTTTGGTGACGTCCAGCGCCGCAACCAGAGCATTCTCAGCCGCTTCGAATTCGCCACCGTCGCCGGGATTGCGCATGGTGGCGATCACGTTCCAACCCTGTGACAGGAAAAGCCGGGCCGTGGCCTTGCCGATGCCCGAAGATGCGCCGGTGATGAGTATGGTCTGTGGCATTGGGACCTCTTTCTGTTGGATGTGATCCATACCTATCAACCGGATCGGGATCGGCCTTGCCCGATCCTCCGAATGATCTGCCTGATCCTCCGAAGCTTTGGGATTTAGTGTTCATTGCCCACGCCATCCGGTCTATGTTTCAAAGGCAGGAGGGCTGTTCCGATGATACCCAAAGATCTGGTCAGCGAGGTTTTCAGCTATGTCAAGGCGCGGGATGCGTTGGGATCCGGGTGCGAGACGGGCGTCAAGGGGCTGTACGCCATTGGCAACCTGGAAAAGACCGCCTGCTCGGCGGCGTTTTATGATCCCATCATGTGTCTGGTACTGCAGGGTGCGAAAGAGGCGCATATGGGCGGGCGGGTCGTGCGCTATGGTGCGGGCGACACACTGATCGTCAGCCACGCGGTGCCGGTGGACGCGGCGGTCATTCAGGCCAGCCCCAATGCCCCCTATACCGCGCTTGCCCTGCGGCTGGATCTGGCGCTGGCGCGCAGCCTGTATGACGAGATCGGGGAAATGGCTGAACCCGAGGGCCATCTGCATTCTCTGGATGCGGCGGCCAGCGATGCGGCCCTGATCGACGCGGTGGCGCGGCTGTTCCGGCTGTCGTGCGACCCGGTGGAGGCCCGCGCGCTTGGCCCTTTGGTGCTGAAGGAGATCCATTTCCGGCTGCTGCGCGCGCGTCACGGCGGCATGTTGCGCCAGCTGCTAAGGCACGAAAGCCCGGCCAGCCGGATTTCCAGAGCCATCGCGCTGATCCGCAGTGATTTCCGCCAGCCGATCCCGGTTGCCGATCTGGCCGCTGAATCGGGGATGAGCGCCTCGGCCTTTCATGAACATTTCAAGGCGGTGACCTCGACAACACCGTTGCAGTACCAGAAAGAGCTGCGCCTGCTGGAGGCGCGACGGCTGTTGATGTCGGGGGGCCATTCGGTTGCATCAACGGCGTTCGAGGTAGGGTATGAAAGCCCCACCCAGTTCAGCCGGGAGTATTCCCGCAAATTCGGTCTGCCGCCGAGCGTCGAAAAATCTGCATCGGCCCTGTTGGCGGGATAGCTCAGATGCCGCGCTGCGGTGGCATCCGGCGCATCATCCAAAAGACATAGGCCGACAGGATCGCCGCCATGAAACACCAGATCGAGGTGAAGGCGTAGGAGGCGAACAGAAAACCGATCGCGACAGAGGCCGCGATCAGCCAGCCGAAGATGCGAAGCTGCCGGTGGCCGGAGCCGATCAGGGGCACGACGATGATGATCGCATAGACGACCCGAACCGCAACCTTGAGCATCTCGGTGGGAAACATGTGAGGGTTTTCGTAGCGGATGGAATGATGCACCAGCACGATTTCAAGCCGTTCCGGATGATAAAGAACCGGCAGGAACAGCAACATCCCCAGAATGAACCCGGCCACGGCGATCCACGAGAACAGCTTTCTCCGCGCCGGGCCCGGTTCGATCAGCGCCGAGGAAAGCGGCACCCAGAACGGCCAGAACCAGTAGGCGAAGAACAGAAAGACCATCTCGGGCCGCAGGGGCAAGGCCGTGGCGCCGTCAAGCGAAAGCCACAGGAACCCTTCGGCCAGCTGCTGGATGCCGAAGAACAGCGGCAAGGTGGCCAGCGCGAGGTAACGCCGCCCGGCCCGGCGCGCGGCGGCGGTGGTGAAATAGCTGCACGATATCAGGGCGGCGCCAGCGACAAAGCTGGCCTGGGCGGAAAAACACATGGTGCGGGAAACTTACTATGTTCGCGCCGATGCGCCACCCGGTGGCATGTGTTTTTGCCGGGCCGTTACTTTTCCGCACGCGCGGCTATGGCCCTGACGACATGGCGCAGGGCCTTGGCCGCGCCCTTGCGGTCGCCCGACCGCCATTTGCCGTCAACGATATCCAGCGCCGCATCAAGCCGCGCCGCTGCCTGCGGGTCCTTTTGCGATCTGGCCGCGACCAACTGCCCGGCACGCGCCCTGAGCCGGGTCCAGCGCGTATCGGCCGGAGGTTCGGAAGCGGCGCTTGTCTGGGGCGCTGCAGGCCGGTCCTGCAGCACGACCTTGAGCTTCAGCCCCTGGTCGTGCAGGAACCGCTTGATCCGGCGGGCCAGCCGGGGCGGCGGGCGGTTGTCGCAGCTGAGCGTCATCACCCGACCCCGCGTCGACGCCGTGCCGAATGCCACTTTCGGGGTCTCGCCCAGTTGCCGTGCCACCCGCCCCATGACATCCGGCGCGCGGTCGCGATGCATGACCAGAACGCTGGTTTCCACCGAGCTGCCCAGGCAAAAGCCATAGCTGACCGGCCTTTGCCGCGACAGCGACACCATGGTTTTGAGGTCTTCGGCATCGGGGGGCGTTGCGCTCATCCCCACCCCCGCGCCCTGATCAGCCGGTGCAGGCCGACCACGGCAACGATCCCCACCCCCGAGAACACCAGCAGCGTCGTCCAGTCGAGTTGTCGCATATGCGCGCCCAGCCAGGTCGACAACAGCGTGATCGGTATGATGCCAACGGCGGTTGTCCAGACGAATGTCCAGAGCGGCACGCGGGTCAGACCGGCGGCATAGTTGATCAGGTTGAACGCGACCACCGGCAGGAATCTCAGGACCAGCAGCGTGAAGGCGCCCTGCGTAAGGGTCCAGTCATCCAGCCGCCGCGCCTGCGACTGGCTGAGCCAGCCCCGCACGACATCGCGGCCCAGCCAGCGGGCAAGGCCAAAGGCCACCAGCGCCCCCGGCATGGCACCGCACCAGATCAGCGCCGCTCCGGTCAGCGTACCGAATATCGCCCCGGCGCAGATGGCCAGGATTTCAGCCGGGAACGGCACGAAACTGTGCAGGATCATCAGCCCGATCACCATCGCGGGCGCCCACATCCCATAGCCGTGCAGATAGGCCGCCATCTGTCCGGGCGTGGCGAAATACTCGCCATAGGCATAGGCCGCCCATGTTCCGGCCACAAGAACGGCCAGCACCCCGGCACAGAGGATCAGGCGGGCGGTTGTGGTCATGGTTGGTCGGGTCCTCGGCCAGTTCGAGACCCAGTATAAGGGACCGCACCGGGAATATCCTATTGATTTCCCTTCGTCCTCGCAAAGGTATGAACGCGGTTTTTGGGCGGCAGGCGCCTTGTGGCGCAAACCGGCAAGGACGCAAGGCCGCGCATATGCTTCTTTCTGGCTGCAAATACCCCAGGGAGCTTGAGGGACAGCGTCCCTCAACGAAAATCCAATAGAGCCCGCCAAAGGCGCACTATTCGATTGCCCGCACCCATGCCCCGCGCTGGCGGAGTTGCGTCGAGCTGACATGCAGCATCGGCACATCGGCAAAACACCACGCGGGCGCGTCGGAGCGCCCCAGCAGATGGCGGGCCTGCCCGTCGATCCGATATCGCCCGAACGCGCGTGCCGCCGGCGACATCCGCGCTGCAATGCGATCCCCCGGGCGCGCGACGACACCCACGGGCACGGTTTCCATGATCGACCGCCAGTTGCGCCATTTATGCAGTTGCGCCAGATTGTCGGCCCCCATCAGCCAGACAAACCGCACCCCCGGATAAAGCACCCTGAGCGCCGCCAACGTGTCCGCTGTTGCCCGCGTGCCGATTCTGGCCTCGATATCGGTGATTTCGACGCGCGGATGGCGCATCAGCGCACGCGCCGCCGCCATGCGCTGGTCTAGCGGCGCGGGACCACGTTCCTTGAGCAGGTTTCCCGGCGACACCAGCCACCACACGCGGTCCAGCCCGAACGCCTTCATCGCCTCGCGGGTGATGTGGACATGGCCCTGGTGCGGCGGGTCGAACGAACCGCCCAGCAGGCCGACCACCTGTCCGGGGCGCGCAAAGGGTATGGAGTGCCTCATCATTCTTCGCTGTTGTTCAGAACTGGCGACGCTTGTCAATCGACTGGACTGACGTCGTCGCCCAGCCGGATCAGCCCCGGCCGCAGCACTTCGGCACACCAGCCGCCATGCCCGCGCACCGCCGAATAGCCTCCCTTGCCCAGCGCCTCTTCCATCCGGCTGCACGGCGCGCAGATCACGCCGAGGCGCAGAACCGCCTCACCCACCCGCACGTCACGCCCCTTGAGGGCGGACAGGTTTATTCCGGAAACGACAAGGTTGCGCCGCAGGATATCCGGCGCCACTGACCCTTTTCCAAGATACGCCCCAATCGGCGCCAGATGCTCGGCCTGGATCAGCGTCACCGCCCGCTTGCCCGCCCGCGCGCGGTCACCCTGCAACCCTTCCGGGCCGACCTGAACCGCCTCCAGGGCGCGCATCGGGGCGCGCCGCTCGGGCCGCACGCCGATCCAGCGCACCTGTCCGGGCTGTGCCCAACCCGCGATCAGTTCGGCCAATTCAGCCATTACCGCTCTCCTCCCACCGGAATAAAGCTCAGGTCCGGCAGGCGGTCCAGCGGATAGCTGCTGTGCAACCGCCAGATCGTGTCCTGATCCTGCTCCAGCGGCCGCAGCGTGCCGCCGGGAAAGGCCCGGGTCCGCAGCGCCAGCGCGATATCCGACATCACACCCGGATTGTCGCGGAAATAGGAATGCCCATTGCCGCCCGCACCTTCGACCCGGATGAAGTGGATCAGCCCCACCTTTTGCAGCGCCGCAAGCTCGCCCGGCGCGAAATCCGACGCATCCAGTCGACCGAACCGTGCCTCCTGCGTCAGCACCGAAGCATAGGCCAGCGCCTTGTCCCTGGGGTTGATATAGACGTTGACCTGCTCGAAGGCCTCGGAAAACCGCTCGCTGATCAGCCGCTGGCGCACCGTGCCCACATCCAGATCGGGCGCGGCCAAAATCAGGGTTCCGGTCTTCATGGTCAGCTTGGGCTTGTTGCCCCGTCCCCGCTCGCGGATGACCAGTTCGCGCAACGCCGACGTCACCACGTCCGTGCCCCGCGAATGCGCCACGATATCGATCTGGTCGACCTCGGGCACCGAGGCCAGCAGATCCAGCAATTCCTTGAAATGATAGACTGAAAACTCGCTCGATTCGCGGTCTTTGAAATACTTGAACAGGCCCGGGTTTCCGGCAGGCCAGGAAAATGCCAGCGGGATCGACTGCCGCCCGGAATAGTGCCAGATATTGGTCAGCGTCGTCAGCGCGTCGTCGAATTCGTTGTTGAACCCGTGCACGTAGATCAGGATGTTGCCCGTCCCGCTTTGCCGTGTCTGTTCGGCGATGGCGGTGCGGAACTGATCGGCATAAAGCTCATAGGTCCGCCTGGCGCCCGCCTCGGTCTGCAACCGCCCGTCGCGTCGTTCCGATACCAGCGGCGTCTTGGAAAAGCGGATGTGGTCGGCAAATGACGCCACATTCAGCCGGGCCGGGCGCTGCGTGCTGCCCGCCTGGGTCTGCGCCAGCAGCGCGTTCCAGCTGTCGACGCCGCTGAAGGCGACCGTCGCCGTGCCGTATGACATCGAATCCGAACGCTCTGACAGATACACTACCTCGCCATTCTCTTTCAGATCCTGCGACCGGTCGGTGGCATACAGAACCTGCGGCGTCACGCTGCGATAGACGGGCGGAACCCTGTCGGCCTGATAATTGCGCCCCTCGGCATAGACATTGGGAACCTTCGCCAACCGATCCGTGCGCGAGGTGCAGCCCGCGAGGACCAGACAGGCAAGGCCAAACAGCCCAAGCAATCCGGCAGTTGAACGATTCCGCATGATCCGATGCCTCCTTTGCCCCGAAAGCACTGCAGAAGGCCGAAAAAATCAAATCAAACCTGCGGCATGTCTTCTCCATTTCTAGACGATTGCCCCTCCTCACGCCTTCCGCTATCACACCGCCCAACCCGAATTCCCCTTTCCAGAGGACACGACATGGCCGCCTATCAATATGTCTACCACATGCAGGGTGTCTCCAAGACCTACCCCGGTGGCAAGAAGTGCTTCGAAAACATCCACCTCAGCTTTCTGCCCGGCGTGAAAATCGGCGTCGTCGGCGTCAACGGCGCGGGCAAATCGACGCTGATGAAGATCATGGCCGGCCTCGACACCGACTTCACCGGTGAGGCATGGGCCGCCGAAGGCGCCAAGGTTGGCTATCTTCCGCAGGAGCCGCAGCTGGATGAATCGCTGACCGTGCGCGAAAACGTCATGCTGGGCGTAGCTGAAAAGAAGGCGATCCTCGACCGCTACAACGAACTGGCCATGAACTACTCGGATGAAACCGCCGACGAGATGGCCAAGCTGCAGGACGAAATCGACAGCCAGAATCTGTGGGATCTCGACAGCCAGATCGACGTGTCGATGGAGGCGCTGCGCTGCCCGCCGGACGATGCCAACATCGCCAACCTTTCGGGCGGTGAAAAACGCCGCGTGGCGCTGTGCAAGCTGCTGCTGGAAGCGCCCGACATGCTGCTGCTGGACGAACCGACCAACCACCTGGACGCCGAAACCATCGCCTGGCTGCAACAGCACCTGATCGACTACAAGGGCACCATCCTGATCGTCACCCACGACCGGTATTTCCTGGATGACATCACCGGCTGGATCCTGGAACTCGACCGCGGCCGCGGCATTCCTTACGAGGGCAACTATTCGGCATGGCTGGAACAAAAGGCCAAACGGCTGGAACAGGAAGCGCGCGAGGACAAGTCCAAGCAGAAGACCCTGCAGCGCGAACTGGAATGGATGCGTCAGGGGCAAAAGGCCCGTCAGGCCAAATCCAAGGCCCGGATCAACGCCTATAACGAGCTGGCCGAACAGTCCGAACGCGAAAAGCTGACCCGTGCCCAGATCGTCATCCCCAACGGCCCCCGCCTTGGCGGCAAGGTGATCGAGGTCAACGGGCTTGCCAAGCACATGGGCGACAAGCAGCTGATCGAAAAGCTTGACTTTGCCCTGCCCCCCGGCGGCATCGTCGGCGTCATCGGCCCCAACGGCGCGGGTAAGTCGACGCTGTTCAAAATGCTCACCGGGCAGGAACAGCCCGACGCCGGCACCATCGAATACGGCGACACGGTGCAGCTGTCCTATGTCGACCAGTCCCGCGACGACCTGAAAGACAACGACACCGTGTGGGAGGCGATCACCGGCGGGGCCGAGATCATCCAGCTGGGCGACGCGCAGGTCAATTCCCGCGCCTATTGCTCGTCCTTCAACTTCAAGGGCGGCGACCAGCAAAAAAAGGTCTCGCTGCTGTCAGGGGGTGAGCGCAACCGCGTCCACATGGCCCGCCTGCTGAAAGAGGGCGGCAACGTCCTGCTGCTGGACGAACCGACCAACGACCTCGACGTCGAAACCCTGCGCGCACTGGAAGACGCGCTGGTCGATTTCGCCGGCTGCGCCGTCGTCATCTCACACGATCGCTTCTTCCTCGACCGGATTTGCACGCATATTCTGGCGTTCGAGGGCGACGCCCATGTTGAGTGGTTCGAGGGCAACTTCGAGGATTACGAAGAGGACAAAAAGCGCCGTCTGGGACCGGATGCGCTGGAGCCCAAGCGGTTGAAGCATAAGAAATTTGCGCGGTGATATAGTGCTGGTGAGACAATCTGCATTAAGAAATTAGGAGCTTGGATGTCATTCAATTGGACTTGCCCATACTGCAACCTAACCCAAACCGTAACCCGTGAGCGTATATCTTCGGGTCGTTTTCACTTTCTGGTGGGTGAGACAGCCTGGGGCTTTTTTTGGACTGGCTGGGCAAGCTATTTGCTGCTCCAATCCACATTGTCTCAAGGTAACGGTCGACGTCAGTTTAGTTCCTAGCGACAAACATACCGACTACACTACGAACTCGCCAAGCGGACGCTACTTTCTAGAGAAGACTGAGCCTATACTTCAAAAGCGTTTGGTACCTGACAGCTCCGCAAAGCCGCAACCTGACTACATTCCGTTAGCGTTACGCCAAGACTATATCGAAGCATGCGTCATTCGCGACTTGAGCCCGAAAGCCTCTGCCACTCTCGCGAGACGTTGTTTGCAAGGAATGATACGTGACTTTTGTGAGATTAGGAAAGGTCGCCTAGTTGATGAGATTAAGGAACTCAAAAAACGATTAGACGAAGAAAAAGCTCCAAAAGGCGTATCGGCGGAAAGTGTCGAAGCTATTGATCATGTAAGGAAAATTGGAAATATCGGCGCGCACATGGAAAAAGACATCAACACGATAATTGATGTTGACCCACACGAAGCTCAAATACTCATTGAGTTGATAGAAAGTCTTTTTGATGAATGGTACGTCGCGAGAGAGAAGAGAAGAATTCGTTTCGCAAAACTCAGCGAAATTGCTGCGGACAAAGAAACTCAAAAGAAAACTTCGGAAGAGTCGCCCAAGCAAGCGTAGGATGGATGCACGCACCCATCACCCCTTGCCCGTAGGCCGGGCTTCAGCCCGGCACCCCTCGAAACACCCACACCTTTACCAACATCCGCCGATGAATGGCCTCAAAACCCTTCAATCGCTCTGAGGGGAATGGTGGATGCCGGGCTGAAGCCCGGCCTACGGGGGGTGTTCTTTGTATCACGGCTCTCCGAATGCGCCGTCCGTCACACCGCCGCTCCACTCCGGATCAACCCGGCCTGCGCGGATATCACGATGGATTGACGAATACGGCCAATCGCTCGGGTGCTCTACCAACCCGTGCTTGACCGGATTCCCCCAACAATACGCCATGTGATTGCGGTAATCCTGTTCGTCGCGAATGGTATGTTCCCAAAACCGGCACTGCCAAAAAGGCGCTTCGCGTTTGTTGGCCCGTAGGCCGGGCTTCAGCCCGGCATATCTGCCGGATGTCACAACGGGTAGATGCGTGAGTTCGGGTGCCGGGCTGAAGCCCGACCTACGGTTTGCCTTGTTCACGCGCATGGTAAACCGCGCCTTGATCGCACCCCACCGCGTTGAATAATCCGCATCCCCCGGCGGCAAGGTCCACACCGCGTGCAGATTATCGGGCAGCACGACAAAGGCATCGCACCAGAACGGCCGCTCACACCGGGTCACCGAGTAGGCTGCACGCAGATGAGCAATTTCCCGGGTCAACAGGTCCGATGACCGGTCACTCAATGACACGGTAAAGAAATACTTCGCTCCGGGAATACGGACGCGGCGATAGTCGGACATGCCGAAAGATCACCCAAGACCCATTAAAGTTCGGTGAACCGCCCCCTGCTGCCTTAACCCGTATTCCGTCACAAGGAACCGGGTCGGCACGGCCCCGGTGATCCTGGCCAGATCCTGCGTGCTCTGAAAGACGTGGCTGCCCAGTTCCAGTTGCGACACCGCCGAGCCATCGGCGTCCACGACGCCCCGACCTCAAGACACCCCCGCGAATCACCGCACCATATTTGCGCAACTCCGCCATATCCCTGCCCAAATCTCGGGTTTTCCTGACAGGACACTACTGGGAGTGCTTCGTCATGGCCCTTATCTTTTTCGCCAGCGTCGCCGGGCTTGTCGCCGCCATCGTGCAGGTGTTTGTTTTCGATCTGTCCATCTCGATGGCTGTCGCAACGTATCTGGCCTTTGCTGTCGCCTCGACCCTGATCTTCGGGTTCCGTCACCTGGGGCTTGCGCGGCGGTCGCACAAGAATGGCGGGGACGAGATTCTGGAAGCCGAAAACCGCGATACGGCGGCGGATCGGCTTGTACGATCCGGACAAACGACCTGAAAAAAAACGATACATTTCGAACAAAACCTTGCCAGTCGCCTTTGGCAATGCCATATCCCCATCGCTATCGTTTTTCTATTTCGACCTACTGTCTCCGACCACCGGCGCTCAGTCTATCGATCCAGACGACGCTGCCAGGCTGCCGCAATTCCGTGGGCAGCAACAATCAGGAGATACCGGAATGCCCGCAGGCACCGTAAAATGGTTCAACACCACCAAAGGCTTTGGCTTCATCGCACCCGAAACAGGCGGCAAGGACGTGTTCGTGCACATCTCTGCTGTCGAGCGTTCGGGCCTGACCGGCCTGGCCGACAACCAGAAAGTCACCTACGAGCTGCGCTCGGGTCGTGACGGCCGCGAAAGCGCGGACAATATCGAACTGGCATAAGCCATTGACTGGGCGGGATTAATTCCCGCCCTACGTCCTTACCCAGCCGACGATCTGCCCTTCGCGCAGCGCCCCGGACTGGCGTTTCCT
The DNA here is from genome assembly GCF_059612585.1 of Ruegeria sp. YKSF57. Taxonomy (NCBI): domain Bacteria; kingdom Pseudomonadati; phylum Pseudomonadota; class Alphaproteobacteria; order Rhodobacterales; family Roseobacteraceae; genus Ruegeria; species Ruegeria sp. YKSF57. Next base: position 82,399 of record NZ_JBXWQW010000021.1, read on the forward strand.
TTCCTTGCCCTTTTCAAAGGCCACCATGGTCGGAATACCGCGGATGCGATAGCGCCCGCCGGTCGACTGGTATTTCTGCGTGTCCAGCTTGACCAGACGCGCCTGTCCGGCCAGCTTGCCCGCGGCCCTGGAAAACTCCGGCCCCATCATCTTGCACGGCCCGCACCACGGCGCCCAGAAATCAACGACCAGCGGCAGATCGTCGTGTTTCGCCGCCTTTTCGAGAATCGCCGGATCGACGTCCACTGCCGCGCCGCTCACCAACCCAGACCCGCATTTCGCGCATTTGGGACCCGCCAAAAGCTTGTCACCAGGTATCCGGTTCAGCTGGCCACAGCTCAAACAGGTCAACGTCGTTTCAGTCATCTCCGGGTCCTTCAATAACCACATTTCCCAGATAGGAACCGGGATGGCCCTGCGCAATCGGCCGCGCTTAACCAAATCTTATGAAGGTCCAGCCAATCATCGAGTCATTTCAAATATCACAAAACTGTCAGGGGGCTTCTGCGCCCGGAAACTATTGCCCAAATTGGTACTGTCATGAGAAAATCGCCCACCCTCTTTGGCCCGCCCTATCCAGCCTGACCCTTGCCGGGTTTGCCCATTTGATTTCGCTCCCGCAAGAGCTGGGCGCGCATCCCTGGTGGGCGGACAAGGTGATCTGGATCGGTCTGCCCATCGGTCTTGCGCTGGTCGGGCTGGCCTGGGTTCTGTCCATCCCTCGCAATCTCCAGTTGGTGGGGTTCACGCTGTTTGCCCTGGCCGCGTTTCTGGCGGCACAGGGCGGCAAGACGCAGTTCGCCGCATCCTACGCCGAAGACCTGCTTGCCGGGCAAATCTGGTATTTCGGCTGGGTGGTCACCTGTGCTCTGACGACCGCAGCTTCGGCATCACTTTTCTGTTACACACGCAAGGTGGATTGACCGGCACGGACCTCCCGCCGAAACTGGACCTATTGGTTTTGTTGTTGAAAAGGGGATTGAAATGATTTCGCGCCGCGCTTTTCTTGCTGCTGCAACTGCGGCCGGCGTTCTTCCAGGTCAGGCGAATGCCAAGCAAGCCGTCGAATATGACCCGACGCCACAGATCGTCAGGATCAAGAAACAGTTCCTGCCCGGCCAGTTGCTGATCGTTCCGCGTTCCTTTTACCTTTATTTCGTGACCGAGCCCAAAAAGGCGATCCGATACGGTTGTGGCGTGGGCAAAGCCGGGTTGGAGTTCACCGGAACCGCGACCATCGACGTCAAGAAGGAATGGCCCACCTGGCGCCCCACCCAGGAGATGATCGAGCGCGATCCGGTGGCCTATGGCAGATTTGCAGACAACGACTATGTGCAGCCGGGCGGCACCGACAACCCGCTGGGCGCAAGGGCGCTGTACCTGTTCCAGAACGGGCAGGACACATATTTCCGCATTCACGGCACCAACCAGCCCGAAACCATCGGCCACGCCGTTTCCAACGGCTGTATCCGGATGCTGAACGAACATGTCATGGATCTGTATGAAAGGGTGCCTATCGGAACGGTCGTGACCGTTGTCTGATCCCCGCGCGTCGGAGGCGCGAAGGCCATGATCCGAATCTGGAAAATTGCCTGCCTGCTCTGGCCCGGAGCGGTCTTGGCCGCTTCCGCCTATCAGCCGCCTGACTCTGAGGTCGCGATGGTCAAATCCCGGCTCACACCGCTTCAATATCTATCTTTCGCCGCCGGGTTTGAGTATTGCGGATATCTTGGTTGGAACCAGTTCGGGAATTTGACCTTCACCGTCATTACGCGCGGCGACGAAAGCGGTTGCACGCCCGCAATACCCCGCAGCGGTTTCACCCCGATCGCCTCGTTGCACACGCACGGGGCCTATGACGCCTTTACGCCTGCCGAATTCCCGACCGTGCTGGATCTCGAGGCGGATCGCGACGAAGGCGTCAACGGTTATGTCGCAACGCCGGGTGGTCGTCTTTGGTTCATCGACAGCAATGCCATGGTCACCTATCAGATCTGCGGCCTGGCCTGTCTGCCACAAGACCCCAATTTCCGCGCCGGTGACGATGGCATCATCCGGCAAAGCTATACCCATGACGAGTTGATGCAACTGGAATACACACACTGACACCCGTCACGGGGCGGACCAGTCGACACCCTCCGCCTCTTCGATCTTCAGCCGTCCTTCGGGCCAGGGCCGCGTCAGTTTCCCGGCCTGCGCCTCTGTCCCGTTCAGCCACAGCGGAATATCCCGAACCTCCAGCAACACCCCCATCCGATGGTGAATCGGGCGGACGTCATCGTTCGGCTCACAGGTGACGATGGCAACCTGATCCACCGCCATGCTGGCCGAGGCCTGCCACCGGTCGGTGATCGCGGCGAAAAACAACAGCCCGCCTTTGGCATCAGATATCCGCCACGCGGTCTTGCACCGCGCCGGCCCTGTCCATTCATACCAGCCGTCGGCGAGAACCGCCGCGCGGCCGACACCGGAAAACGCCGATTTTTCGAACACGGTTTCCGAGCGCGCGTTGATGATCGTTTCCATCACCGGACGCCCGCGCGCATTGACCCGCCCGACCGGGATCACCCCCCAGCGCATTCGTGTCAGCCCGTCGGGGCCGAACACGACGACCGGTTGTCCGGGCTGAATGTTGCGGCGCGGCGGTTCACT